>NZ_JBHWJJ010000184.1:0-13058 GCF_042732005.1 Streptomyces sp. NPDC059851
CGCCGGGGCCGGGGCCCGTGTGGGAGGTGGTGCCGATGGGCCTGCTGACGGCGCGTCAGTGCGCGACCGGCTCCGCCGTCGCCGGCTTCCCGGCGCCACCCGCGCCCGCCGCGCCCGCCGCGCCGGCCTCGGCCGGGGCCGGGCCCGCGCCCCGCAGCGGGACCTCCTTGACGAACCAGGCGGCGAGGAAGCCCAGTACGGCCACGAACGCGCCGAGCAGGAACGCGGAGTGCGTACCGGCGGCGACCGCGTGCTGGTACGCCTCGCGCACCGCATCCGGCAGCTTGGCCAGGCTCGCCGCGTCGAGCTGCGCGGATCCGACGGAGCCGGCGGCCTGCGGGCCGAGGCGTTCGACCATGGCGTCGGTGACGCGGGTGGTGAACAGGGAGCCCATCAGGGCGACGCCGAAGGAGCCGCCGAGCGTACGGAAGAGGGTGGCCGAGGAGGACGCGACGCCCATGTCCTTCATCTCGACGCTGTTCTGCGCGACCAGCATGGTGATCTGCATCAGGAAGCCGAGTCCGGCGCCGAGCACGGCCATGTACACGCCGGAGACGATCCGGTTGGTGTCGGTGTCCATCGTCGCCAGCAGGTACATGCCCACGACCATGAGCGCGCCGCCGATGATCGGGAACATCTTGTACTTGCCGCTGCTGGTGGTGACGCGGCCGGAGATCAGCGAGACGGCCATCATCGACAGCAGCATCGGGAGCAGCAGCAGACCGGAGTTGGTGGCGGAAGCGCCCTGGACCGCCTGCTGGAACAGCGGGAGGTAGAGCACGCCGCCGAACATCGCGAAGCCGACGAGGAAGCCGATCACCGACATGAGGGTGAAGTTGCGGCTGCGGAAGATGTGCAGCGGGATGACCGGCTCGGCGGCCTTGGTCTCGGCGAAGAGGAAGGCGGCGACGGAGACGACGCCCAGCAGGACGAGGCCGATGATCTCGGTGGAGCCCCAGGCGTACTCGGTGCCGCCCCAGGTGGTGACGAGCACGGTGGAGGTGATGGCGACCGTGAGCAGTGCCGCACCGAGGTAGTCGATCTTGCCCTGGGACTTCTTCTTGGGCAGGTGCAGGACGGCGGTGACCATGGCGAGGGCGACGGCGCCGAGCGGCAGGTTGATGTAGAAGGACCAGCGCCAGCCCATGTGGTCGGTGATGGTGCCGCCGACCAGCGGGCCGCCGATCATGGCGAGGGCCATCACGCCGGCCATCATGCCCTGGTACTTGCCGCGGTCGCGGGGCGGGATCAGGTCGCCGATGATCGCCATGACGCCGACCATCAGACCGCCGGCACCGAGGCCCTGGACGGCCCGGAAGCCGATGAGCTGGCCCATGTCCTGGGCCATGCCGCTGAGCGCGGAGCCGATCAGGAAGATGACGATGGAGGTGAGGAAGGAGCCCTTCCGCCCGTACATGTCGCCGAGCTTCCCCCAGATGGGGGTGGAGGCGGCGGTGGCCAGGGTGTACGCGGTGACCACCCAGGACAGGTGCTCCAGTCCGCCGAGCTCGCCGACGATCGTCGGCATCGCGGTGCCGATGATCATGTTGTCGAGCATCGCGAGCAGCATCGCGATCATCAGCGCCATCAGGACGACCCGTACGCTGCGCGGCTTCACCTCCCCCGAGGCCCCGCCGGTCTTGTTGACGCTGTCGACCATGTGTTCCGCTCCCCGTTGGCACGTCCGCTCGGCGCCGGGCCGGACGCTTCCGCACCCTGTCGCTACTTACTTGACGCCCGGCTAGTTCACTACACTGGGGACGGTAGACGCGGCACTAGCCGGGCGTCAAGTAAGTTCATGGGGAGACGCATGTCCAGCAGCAGTCCGCAGGGGCGACGTGGCAACACGCGCCAGCGCATTCAGGACGTCGCACTGGAGCTCTTCGCCGAGCAGGGGTACGAGAAGACGTCGCTGCGCGAGATCGCGGAGCGGCTGGAGGTCACGAAGGCGGCGCTGTACTACCACTTCAAAACCAAGGAAGACATCATCATCAGCGTCTTCGAGGACGTGACCCGCCCCATCGACGAGCTGATCACCTGGGCCCAGGAGCAGCCGCGGCCGTGCACCCTGGAGACCAAGCGGGAGGTGCTGCGCCGCTACAGCGAGGCCATGGCGGCGGGCGCGCAGCTGTACCGCTTCATGCAGGAGAACCAGGCGACGATGCGGGAGCTCAGCATCGGCGAGACGGTCAAGCGGCGCCTGTTCATCCTGGTCGAGCTGCTGCGCAACGACGACGGCCCGCTCACGGACCAGGTCCGCTGCGTGAGCGCCCTCTTCACGCTGCACGCGGGCATGATGTTCCTCCAGCACGTGGAAGGCGACCCGGAGGAGACCCGCGTGGCCGCCCTGGAGGTCGCCATCGACCTCATCACCCAGGCCCACCACGGCTCCTGACCGGCCGCACCCCGGCTGGGGGCCCGGCCGGGGCCCGAGCGGGCGTCATGGGGAGATTCTCCTGACGCCGCCCGGGCCGCGGATGCGGCAAGGCCGCCTGCCGGCGCCGCAACGCCGGAATGCGTCGACGGCTTTGCCGTCAGGCTCCCACGTACTCGAACACCCCGCCTTGGGGGTGCCGGAGGATCACGCGGTGGCCGTGGGGAGTGGGGGACTTGGGCACCACCACCTCGGCGCCCTCTGCGACCGCCTCCTCAACGACGGAATCGAGGTCGACCACGGTGAGGGTGGCCGCCACGCCCGCGACCCGCTGCACGGCCTCGTCCGGACCGCTGAACAGGAGGAAGGGGCCGATGCCCGCCAGGTCGACACCGGCGGAGGAGAAACGGGACGCCGCACTCCCCGTCAACTTCTCGTAGAAGGTCACAGCCGCGTCCAGATCCTCGACGCGCTGCCGCAACACCACCGATTCGATCGCCATGGCTCCCTCATCACTCGAATGCGCAGCGAATGAGCTGCAAGTATCGCGACTTCTCGCAGGGCCGGATCTCGACCGCACCCCCGGCCGCGCCTGAGGGACACGAGCGGCGATGGCAACGGCGGCGTCGAGGTCCTCGGCCTCGACGGGGTCGAAGCCATCCACCGCGCCCTTGACGTCGAGGTACGGACCCTTGGAAAGGACGGCCGAACCGTTCTCCACGCGCACGGTCGTGGCGTCCTGGGGCAGGCCCAGGGGAGGACCGGGCGTCACGTTCTCCATGGTGTTGAGGGCGTGGTGATCGGCGTAGGCCGCCTGCCGCTCCACCTCGGGGACGGCCTCGGCTTCCGATGAGCCCGGCAGCGGATAGGTCCCGTGGTAGATCATCAGCACGCACTGCATCGTGGCCTCCTCGTGCAGGACAGTCGCCCCCATGACGGATCCCGAGGAACGGATGTGACCGACACGGGCACGAGAAGTGAGACGCCCCGCCCGTTCCCGTCCGGCTCGACCGGCGACCGCCGGCACGCTCCCTAGCCGGGGAGGTACCCGAGGGCGCCGGCGCGGGGCAGCGTCACCCAGGTACGGGTCCCGCCGCCCGGCTCCCGCGAATCCCCGAAGCCCCACTCCCCGCCGCACTCCCGCACGACCACCCGCAGCAACCGGAGCGCGGCCCGGCGCCGGGCCTCACAGTGCGCGGCGAGGCGGGCGTTGCCGTGGGCCTGATGGCCGTCGTACACGGCGAGCCGCAGGACGTCATCGCGGTAGCGGGCGGACAGGTACGCCTGACCACCGGGGTCCAGCCGCCAGGCCGCGGCGAGCAGCTCCCCGGTCACCTGCACGGCCGCGGGCGCGAGCCCGTCCAGCCGGTGCGCATGCAGGGCGGCTTCCACTGCCGACCGCGCGATCTGCGCACTCCAAGGCTCCCCGGGCACGCTGAGACTGCAGGCCAACATGTCGGGCAACGGCCGCGGCTGCGGCCCGACTTCGACCCGCGAAGTCGGACAGGCGGCGAAGCCGTCGGCGGGCGGGCGAACGAATGGCGGCACGGACATCTCGAACTCCTCAAGCACTACACGGCGGTTGGCACTGGCGTGGCTGCGGTGAGGTCGACGCGCACGGATGGCTACGCAATGCCGGCGAGCTGTGGCTTCGTCCCCGCAGCAGGACATGGCGCGGCCCGGGGATGCACTTCAACTGCCTTGCGTGAGCGGTGCATTACGTAATGTAGCCCAGTGCGGGCCAAAATTGGCCCGCTCGCCGGAGGAAGTCAGCCGTTCGTGCACGACAAGCACCGGACAGGCGAGACTTCACGGCATGACTGCGAGGACAGCCACCACGGAGCGCCAGAAGAGGTTGGGGTACGAGCTGCGCAGGATGCGCAAGGCTGGCGGGGTGTCTGCCGAGCGCGCGGCTGCGCTACTGGGGGTGGACCGGGGCGCCATCTCCGCCATGGAGTCCGGAACGCGCGCCATTTCCACCGACCGACTCCGCAGGCTTGCGAACAGCTGCAACGTGACGGACGAGGCGTACGTATCGGGTCTCGCGGCCATGGCGCAGCCAGGCACGCGCCGCTGGTGGGACCGCTACCGCGGACAGCTTCCGCAGAGCTTCCTCGACATCGCGGAAATGGAGGCGCACAGCGTCCGGGTGCGCGGCGCCTATCCCGTCCACATGCCGGGGCTGCTCCAAACCACGGACCATGCACTCGCCCTGTTCCGCATGGTCATCCCGGCGCTGCCGGAACACGAGGTCGCGCTGCGCCTGGCCTTGCGCGTAGAGCGCCAGCAGATCCTGGAGGGTGACGGAGCGACCGATTTCGTGGCGATCGTGCATGAAGCCGCTCTGCGCATGCAGTTCGGTGGGCGTGCCGTCCTGCGGGCTCAACTCGACCACTTGCTCAGCCGCTCCGAGCAGGACAATGTGACGGTGCTCGTCATCCCGTTCGATGCGGGAGGGTTCCCGGGTGCAGGCCAGACGGTGATCTACGCGGAAGGCCCGGCGCCGGAACTCGACACGGTACAGATCGACAACTCACACGGGCCCGACTTCATTCACGCCCAAGACCAACTCGACAAGTACCGAGCCCATTTCGAGGCGCTGGAGCGTCTGGCGCTCTCTGCAACCGCCTCCCGCGACTTCATCCGAGGCGTGGCCAGCCAGTTGTGAAGGAGGACATCGTGACTCACGTGACCTGGGAAGAGCCTTTCTGTGGCGAGGGGAACTCCTGCTACCGCATCGGGGTGGACGGGAATGGGAACAGCTACATCGCGGTCACCGGGCAGGAGACTGCGTACATCACCGACAGCACGGAAGCCCTGCGCCAGCTGATCAGGGACATCAAGGCCGGCAAGGCCGACCACCTCCTCGACGGCTAGGAGCATCTCCGCATGCGCCTGATAGCTGACGGGGCGACGCCGATCGCGAGGTCGGTGCTGGTGGACGACCTGGAGACGGACGACGGATACGCCTTCGAGCTGACCTACCCGCTGCTCCTGTCGGCAGGTGATCGCATCGCGTTCGACGGTGTCGGGCTGGTCGTCACGCGGGCCGATGGAGACCGGCTGACACGTGCCGGCCACTGGGCCACTCGATGCTGGGCTCGGACCTGAACGGGGCATTGGTTGCAAGCCCAACCAGTTGGGCTTGCAGAGCGGATGCGCCCCTGGTACGGCGGTGGTTCAGTGGAAGGAGGGGATTCGGACTCGGGGGAGAGAGATGATCGAGGGAGGCCGTGACCATGAACGGCTTCACACTTGGCGAGCCCCTGGACCAGACACAGGACGACTTCGCCGGTACCGCCCCGCCGGTGGTGTTCAGCACCCAGGCGACCGGATTCGTACCGCTCAAGACGCCGGAGGAGCTGCGGGCCTGGGAACAGGCCGTGCGGATGACCACCGGTCTGGAGATCTCCGCCGACACCATCGCGGGCCGCGCCTGCGAAACGGGGTGCGGGCCTCACTGCTGCACCGACATGTGTGACATGGCATGATCCTGGCCCTGTTGTTCCGCGACGACCTCCATGCCATCGCGGTGCAGCACGCCGTACGCGCCCGCGGCCGGGAGTTCCACATCGTGGAGTGCGACGCGGTGAGCGGCAGACCGGGCCTGACCTGGCAGCTGCCCGGGGAGCCGGACGGCTCCGACACCTCGGCCGCGGTGCCGACCTCGGAGGGCCGGACCGTGTCCCCGGCGCAGGCGGAGCTGCTGTGGTGGCGCCGCGCGCGGGCGGACCAGCAACTCACCATGTCCGCCCCGCCGTCCGACCGCCCCGGTCTCGCCGCGCAGCAGGTCAGCCTGGTCAACAACGACTGCCGCGGAGCGCTGGCCGGGATCCTGGCCGCCTCGTTCCGCGGCGAGTGGATCTCACCGCCGGAGGCGACCGACCGGGCATCGGACAAGGTCTACCAGCTGTGGGTGGCCCGGCAGGCCGGCTTCCGGGTGCCGCGGACGCTGGTCACGCAATCCCGCGACGAAGTCGTCGAGTTCGCGCGTCAGGTCGGGCGGGCCATCGTCAAGCCGGTCGTGGGCGCGCGGCCCGTCCCTGTACACCCGGTGGATCCAGGACCCGCAGCAGCTGCCGGCGGAGTCCTTCGCCGTATGCCCCGCGACCTACCAGGAGTACGTGCCGGGCCGGCACCACATCCGGCTCAACTGTTTCGGCGACCGCATGTTCGCGGCGCTGATCGAGACGGAAGAACTGGACTGGCGCCCCGACCTCAACGTCCCGATCTCCCGCTGGCCGGTGCCACCGGACCTCGCCCGGCAGGTCCGCACGGTGCTCGACCGGCTCGGGCTGCGCATGGGCGTCATCGACCTGAAGCTCACCCCCGGCGGCGAACCCGTCTGGCTGGAGGTCAACCCGCAGGGGCAGTTCCTGTTCCTGGAACCCCTGACCGGGGAGCCGCTGACCGAGCACTTCGCCGACTACCTGGTCACGACGGCCGCAGCAGGCGGCGGGGCGCACCGGTCCGGGACGCCCGGCCGCTCGGACGGTCCGGCATCGTGCCCGGGTGAGCACAATCGTCCGCCGACGTGACCCTGGGCGATCTGGCTCTGGCCGCCCTCGTCAGCAGGGTGGCTCGCCACAGGGACCGGGATGGCCACTGCTGGGTCACGTAGGGCGTTTCGATCGGTTCGATCACGGCTCTTTGGGCGTCAGACAACGACGTGCATGGCAGCGATCAGCTGGCGAGAAGAAACCCGCAGGCTCATGTGTGCTGCGGGGGCCCGATGACCTTCTGTCCGATCTGCTCGGCGAGCCACTCCGCGAAGCGGTCCTCGTACCCATCGCCGTTGCGGCGCCGTACGTGGACGAGGACCGAATGGGTGTCGGCCCGGGCATCGAGTTCACGAGAGTCGCAGTTCAGCAGGAGAGTGACCTCGGCGTGTTTGCCCTCGCCGTACAAGTCCCGCTCCGGCGCCTCAGGCCACGCCAATGAGGACCAGCGGACCTCAGCCGGGTGAGGGCCCACCACCGCGGCGAAATGATCCTCGATGCTCCCCAAGGGCTGGTCCAGCATCGAGACGGACAGGGGAAGGTACACCTCCGCTCCGGTCAAGTCGTCGGGAAGCCCACCGGCGGGAACCGAGTAGGTCAGGTCCGGGATGTTGGGCGGCGGAACGGAGGGCGCGTCGACGTCCCAGCACGTGAACCAGGATTCCGGCAGGGCATCGCGCAGCCGCCTCGCCTCGGCCAGGGTGGGCACCTCGGCCTCCACCGAAACCTGCGAGTAAGGCTGGGCACCGAACGCCACCATCCGGCGAGCCGTACGCAGGGCCAGATCGCGGTCGGGCGTACGGAAAACGGGGTAGGCCACGTCGTTGGACATGCGACGACTCTGACACGGCCGCGAGCAAGCAGTCCTTCTGTTTTTCTCACCGTGTGCCCGGAAGCATCCGAAGGACAGACCCTCCACTCGCGGGAGGGGTCGGCGCCGCGACGCGGGGATCACGGGGCCGCGTCGCCGGGGGGCCACGGCTCGGGGTGCCAGGCCGGCTCCCGAACTCCCTTCCCTGCTGTTACCGTTGACGCAATCGATCCGCACCCGCCGAGCGCATCACTCGCCCTGAGGCGGCGCAAGATCTCCACTGTCGCGCGTTGGAGGATCTTGCCGTGTCCGGATTCACGCCGGTGACGAACACGTCCGGCAGCCGACTTCACCTGCTGACCGCAGTCAGCCCCCGCAAGGGCGCGGGCTGCAGCCCCACGGGAACCGTCGGACGCCGCCTGGCCCGACAGCTGGCGTCCGCCGGCGAGCGTGTGCGCGTCCTCGCGGAACCCGACCAGCTGCACGACTGGCCCGCCGGCACCGAGGTCGTCGAGGGCTCCGTCACCCGCCCGCTGGAGTACACCGAGGTGTTCGACGGCGTGGACGCGGTCTTCCTCGCCGGCGCGGTTCCCGCGACGGTCCAGGAGCTGCTGGACACCGCCCGGGACGCCGGAGTGCGGCGGATCGTGGTGCTGTCGTCGCACGGGCCGGAGTACGAGGAGGCGTACCCGCCGGAGACGTGGTTCTGGCTGGCCATCGAGCGGGCCGTCGAGCGTTCGGGCATGGCGTGGACGCACATCCGCCCGTCGGCGGTGACTCCGCTGACGACGCCACGCCCCCGAGCGACGGCTGAACTGAGGTCGACGATGCGCGCGCACTGGGTGAAATGCACGCGTCTGTCTACTTCACGAAGGAAGCGAACGATATCGGAAATAAAGTTCCCCCAAGGAGAGCTCCATTCTGCGCCAACTACGCCCATATGCTGAATGACGCCCGAGCCGGCTTCGGCCGGTTCACCGACTATAAGCCATCTAGCGAACTACCTACCCTGGTGATGACGTTGGAACGTATTGATATTGACGACCCCGAAGTAGACGGCGACTACGCTCAGCGGCTCCTTTATCGCGGAGAGCTATTCACTGGCGAGGCGGAGGAACATCTCGACGGGTGTCGTGTCGGCATCACAAGGTACACGGACGGAATCAAAGACGGGCCCTATCGCCACTGGTACAAGAGTGGAGTACTGCAGGCGGAGGGTGTCATGCGGATGGGATTTCTGGCGGGAGAATCCTTGAGGTGGCACGCGAACGGGACCCTTGCCAAAAAGATGATCTCCAGTGAGGATGGCCGCTTTCTGCTGGCTTCCTATGAATGGGACGAGGACGGCCTCCCGACGCGCACTTGGGAGCGGACAGAGGGGTAGGACCCGCCAGCCGGCGCTGCTTTGTACTCACCGTTCATGCACTTATCCTGCACACTTCAGGCGGAGGCGAGAGAGTTCTGCTCGTTGAACTGCTCCTGGCGCCGGCGTCCGGCCACGCCCTCCCGAGCGTAAGCGTCGACAGCGACGGCGATTTTGACAGGAGTAGTCCTTGACGGTGATTGTGGAGCGACACCTGATTCCGGCAATCAACGAGCAGACCGTGGAGCGTCTGGCAGAGGAGTTCGCAAAGAGTGTCCAAAATTTGGACGCCTCGCCCGCGATCGTTGGCATGGCCTTGAACGGGGCACTTCTGCAAGTACAGGTGAACCAGGCGCTGAACCCAACAGGCAACCGCTTCGCCACATGGGATGCGACGGTCTCCGCCATGCAGATCGGTGTGGCGGCATTCGATGCCGCCTCCCACACCGCGGGATCGATCGACGGACGCATCGCGCATGAAATGCGGACTGTCACGGCAACGGGGCCACAGTTCTTTGCAAACGCCGGCACCTGGCTTACGACGCTGTGGTTCGTCATCATCTGCCGGGACCAGGTCCGCATGGACCGGATGTGCGAAATCCCCCTGGAACTCCTACGGGCTTCCGGCGTCGAAGCCGAGGAGTACGTCTATCACTGGGTGGACGCCTTGCAGACATATTGGCGGGAGCAGCCCGGCCTGTTGGAGAAGCTGACGCTCACCATCCAGCAGTCTCACCCGGACATCGCCGCGGGAGTACCGCGCGATCTGCTGCAGTGCGTCTTGTACCCGCCGATCCATCTCTTCTACCAGTTCATGCGGAGGGACGCGGACGGGTTCAACCAGGCACTCGTCGAGGCCCTGGAGCTCCACAAGGCGTACTGGAGCACGCCGGAGCGGGCGAACGATCTCGCGGGCTTCCTGGCCCTCGGTCCGCTAGCCATCGCCTGCCTCGCGCATGACGCGGGCCTCTCCATCGAGGTTGAGTCCGAGTACCTTCCCGTCTGCCTCTTGGACCGTTCCTGGCTGGGCGAGTTCGATACCTGACGGTGCGGGAGCCGTGCAGTCCGACCATCGTGCAGGGGTGTTGTTGCGGAGACCGCGGCGCCAGCATTGAGAACTTGTGGAAGCGCTTGGGGTGTTCGCGACGACGCCCCAAGCGAATTGCCGGACCTGCTGACGGCGCGGAGTGGCGGGCCTACGGTTCGACGGAGTGGGCGTAGTCGATGAGGGCGGGGAGGGCGGCGCCGCCGCCGGCGGCGTTGGGGCCGCCGAACCCGCCCCAGTTCTCGGCGCTCTGGCCGGCCACGACCCGCGGCCAGGGGTCGCCGTCCCACCAGCCGAAGAACGGGCCGCCGGACTGGCCGCCCACCGCGTCGTTGCGGTGCACGATCCGGAACGAGTTGCGGCCGGACGTGCTCTCCCCCACCGTCCTGTCCATCACCCCGCGCGGGTGGTACACGGGCCGGACCCCGGAGCCGATGTCGAAGGGGTAGCCGACGTGCCCCCAGACCGGCTTGCCGTCCCAGTCGGTTGAGTACGTTCGGGAGCCCATCCACCCGACGGTGTCGCCCAGGCGCTGGCTGAGCACGCAGACGACGTAGTCGAAGGCGGCTTCGGTGGAGTCGATCCCGTCGGCGCCGTTGGCGCGGAGCCAGGCGTAGACGCGGGTCGAGTGGGCGGTGCCGAACGGTGTGCTCGTGTCGAACTGGGCGGGTGTGAACGTCATCCAGTCCGCGCCGCCGCCCGCCAGCCACGGCACGGCGTGGCTCGCGGTCAGCATGTGCCGGGGCCCGACCATCACCCCCGACGCCCAGCCGGCCGGGGTCTGGACGCGCCCGCAGGTGCGCCACGGGAACGAGGTGTCGGAGAACTCGGAGCGGTCGTCCGGCTGGAACACCCCGGTGGCCTCGCCCCGGTCGTCGTGCCCTTCCCGGCCGGGGGGCCGCCGCCACATCGGCGGGCGCACCTGCTCCGGCGGCACCGGCCGCGGGACGGCGCTGACCGCCGCGCCCTCGGGCAGGTAGCCGTCGACTTCGTGGGCGATCTCCCGGTCCAGCGCGGACAGGTGGGCCGGGGTCACGTGCACGGCCTCGGGACGCGGCGGGAAGGAATGCCCCGGGTCCTCGCGGGACTGCGCCGAACGGGAGGTGATGCGGTCTTCCCAGGCGGAGGACGGGATCGGCTCGGACATGGTGGCCTCCTCGGAGCTCGGGTGCAGGGGGCGGGGCGGTGTGGGGCGGGGCGGTGCGGGGCGGTGCCCGACGGTGCCGAGCCTCCCCCCGTCCGGCGCCGCGACCGGCCGGGGAACGCCGGACGGCGCCGAACGCCACACGTCCGGATCAGCGCGATCAGCGCAGACGGCGGTCGGCCTCCTCGATCGGGACGTCGTTGATGCTGGCCTCCCGCCGGCGCATGAGCCCGTCGTCCTCGAACTCCCACTGCTCGTTGCCGTGGCTGCGCCACCACTGGCCGGAGGCGTCGTGCCACTCGTACTCGAACCGGACGGAGATGCGGTTGCCGGTGTACGCCCACAGCTCCTTGCGGAGGCGGTAGTCGAGCTCGCGCTCCCACTTCTCGGCGAGGAAGGCGCGGATCTCGGCGCGGCCGGTGAGGAAGCGGTCGCGATTGCGCCAGACGGAATCCTCGGTGTACGCGAGCGCCACCCGCTCGGGGTCCCGGGTGTTCCAGGCGTCCTCGGCGGCCTGCACCTTGGCGCGGGCGGACTCCTCGGTGAAGGGGGGCAGGGGCGGGCGTACGGCGGGTGGGGTCACGACGGAACACGCCTTTCGTTCGCAACTTGGAGAACGAGCGTTCTCCATTCATGCGGCGACCTTAGAGAACGACCGTTCTCCGCGCAAGCGGTTCTGGGTTACGCTGCCGCCATGGACGACGAAGAGGCCCGCACCCGACTGCTCGACGCGGCGGAGGCGCTGTTCTACGCCGAGGGCATCCAGGCCGTCGGCATGGACCGCATCCGCGCGGAGTCGGGCGTCCCGCTCAAGCGGCTCTACAAGGTCTTCCCCGCCAAGGAGGCGCTCGTCGCGGGCTACCTGGAGCGGCGCGACCGGCGGTGGATCGGCAGCCTGCGGGCCGCGGTCGCCGCCGCCCCCGCCGACCCGGTGAGGGCCGTCTTCGACTGGCTGGCGGCGTGGTTCTCGGAGCCGGGGTTCCGCGGGTGCGCGTTCATGAACGCGTACGGGGAACTCGGCGCGGCCGGACCGGCCGGCGTCCTGGACGTCGTACGCCGGCACAAGACGGAGCTGCGGGAGCTGCTGGCGGAGGTCGCCGGGCCGGAGCGGGAGGAGCTCGCCGACCAGCTCCTCGTCCTGGTCGAAGGGGCCACGGCGGTGGCCGCCCTCGCCCCCGGCCCGGAACCGGCACGCCGCGCGGGCACGGCAGCAGCCGCCCTGCTGCGGACGGCGGCGGCGGGGACGAGGCCGTAGGCGGGGCCGGGGCCGGGCTGGCGGTAGGGCTCGGTCAGCCGGGCTCGGTCAGCCCCGACTCAGCCGGAGGAAGCGGGCCGACACCGGGGGTGGTTGCGGGGTGGCGGGCGACGACCTGACGCCGTCGCTCGCCCCCCGCCCAGCAGTGCGGAATGGCGGGGCTACTGCACGTGAGAGCCCGGGTCGGGCAACTGGTGGGTGCGTTCCCGTTTCACCTCTTCGACGCCGTCCGCGGCAGCGAGCGCCGCGAGTGCATCTTCGGGGACGGCCCCCACGACCGTGCCGATCTCGCGCATCTCGGACTCGATGATCAGCCCCGCGTTCCGGGCGGCCGCAACGGCAGCATCGAAGCGATCCGGGTCGAGCGCGACGACAACCCTCACCTTCCGCACTTCACTACCTGCATCGTGTGAGTCGCCGCCCGCGGATTCCATGTCTGCCTCCACATCGAATCGATCCGCCCTTCCCATACCCTAGGTGTTCTGTCCCGGGAGGTTGTGGACGGGTGATGCAGGTCTCGGTTGAGGGATCTTGAAATGGGTGAGGGCCTTCTGGCCTGGTGTGGAT
>NZ_JBHWJJ010000185.1:0-12983 GCF_042732005.1 Streptomyces sp. NPDC059851
CGGGGTTCGGGGTGGGTGCGGGCGGAGCCGTGAGGGCTACTAGGGCGGGCCGGATGTGACCTGGGTCCTGTGGGGCGCCTCACCGCCTCCGGGCCCGAATGTCACCTTTCGTGGTCGTTCGTACCTGTTTCTGGGCGTGTCCGGGGCCACTTTCGGCCCCTGGATCGAAGGAAATGGCGGCCCGCCGGCTTTCCTCTGTGACCGCGCCCTCGGCGGAGCGCCCCGGAGTGCTGTGGTCCGGTGCGGACCCGGGTGCGCGGGGCGCGGGGTGGGCGACCCCGCGAGCGCCGAACAGGTCTCCGCTTGCTTGACGAGACGAAACGTCTCGCCTACTGTCGGGGGCGTCGACAGCCGCGGACCGTTCCGACCGCCGCAACCGCCTGTCGCGCGACCGTGCCACCCATCGAAGGAGCGCTCTTGCCGCCTGCCCCCGCCGTACCCTTCCACCGCGCCGCCGCCACCCCGGCCGCCCCTCCGGCCGTGTCCCAGATCGCACTCGTCGACGTCACCCGGCGCCACGGCGACCGCATCGTCCTCGACCGGGTCTCCTTCACCGTCCGCCCCGGGGAGAAGGCCGGACTCGTCGGGGACAACGGCTCCGGGAAGTCCACGCTGCTGCGGCTGCTCGCCGGGGTCGAGCAGGCCGACAACGGCAGCCTGACGGTCGCCGCCCCCGGCGGCGTCGGCCACCTCGCCCAGACCCTCGACCTGCCCGCCTCCGCCCGCGTGGGCGACGCCGTGGACCACGCCCTGCACGAACTGCGGGACCTGGAACGCCTCATCCGGGCCGCGGAAGCCTCGCTCGGCACGGCCCTCCCCGGCGAAATCGACCGGTACGCCGCTCTGGTGGCCGAGTTCGAGGCACGCGGCGGACACGACGCGGACCGCCGCGTCGAAACGATCCTGCGCCGCCTCGGCGAGCGCGCGCCCCTCGACCGGGAGCGCCGCCTGGGCGCACTCTCCGGCGGGCAGCGCTCCCGCCTCGCCCTCGCCGCCGCGCTGGCCTCCGCCCCCGAACTGCTCCTGCTCGACGAGCCCACCAACGACCTCGACGACGAGGCGGTGGCCTGGTTGGAAGACCATCTGCGCCGCCACCGCGGCACCCTGGTCGCAGCCACCCACGACCGCGCGTTCCTGGAGCGCGTCACCTCCACCGTCCTGGAGGTGGACCAGGACCGGCGGACGGTGACCCGCCACGGCAACGGCTACGCCGGCTTGCTGGCCGCCAAGGCGGCGGCCCGGGCCCGGTGGGTGCGGGAGCACGAGGAATGGCGGCACGAGGTCGCCCGGCAGGAGCGGCTCGCCGAAGCCAACATCGGACTGCTGTCGGAGATCCCGCGCAAGGGGCCGTGGGCGTTCAGCGGCGCCGGCGCGTTCCGGGCGCGCTCCCGCTCCCACGGCGCGCAGGGGCGCATCCGCAACGCGCGCGAGCGGCTCCAGCGGCTCACCGACGACCCCGTGCCGCCGCCCCCGCAGCCGCTGCGGTTCGCGGGCCGCGTCGAAGGCGCGCCGGACGCGGGGCACCCGGCTCCGGCCGGAGTTGCCGCGGTGCACCTGGAGGACGTCCGGGTGGCGGGTCGGCTGTACGTCCTGTCGCTGCGGCTCGCCCCCGGGGAGCGGCTGCTCGTCACCGGCCCCAACGGCGCCGGCAAGAGCACCCTGCTCCAGGTGCTCGCAGGGGAACTCGCGCCCGACTCCGGTGTCGTACGCCGGCCGCAGCGGGTCGGATTCCTCCGTCAGCAGGAATCCTGCGAACGTGCCGGCGACGGCCGTACGCTGCTCGCGGCGTTCGCGGCGGGCCGGCCGGGACACCCCGGGGACCACGCCGGCGAACTGCTCGGCCTCGGCCTGTTCCGTGCCGCCGACCTGGCCGTCCGGGTGCGGGAGCTGTCCGTGGGGCAGCGGCGCAGGCTCGAACTGGCCCGGCTCGTGACGGCCGGTCCGCTCGACCTGCTGCTGCTCGACGAGCCGACGAACCACCTGGCCCCTGCCCTGGTCGAGGAGGTCGACGCCGCCCTGGCCGGCTACACCGGCACCCTGGTGGTCGTCACCCACGACCGGCGGACACGGGAGGGCTTCCAGGGGAGCCGCCTCGTGCTGCCCCCGGGAGAGCCGCCCGCGCAGTGACCCCTTTCCTCGATCGTTGATCGGGCCCGCGCGGACGTCCGGCCCGTGCGTGCTGCACCTCGTCGGCGACGACCCTGCTCCAGCGGTGCGCGCCGAGCTGTACGGCGTCCCTCCAGCGCAGGGGTTCGCCGAGGCGGCGGTGCAGGGCGAGCAGCCGGGTACTGCGGGCCACGCCACCCGAACCCGTGTGCCGGAGCCCCCGTCACTGACCGGCGACAGCCCGGGAACGATCCGACAACCCGCCGCGTTGATCTTCCGGTCCGTTCCGAACCGAAGCCGAGGAGTACCTTGCCCGACGCCCCGTCCCCCACTCCCTCCCCCGTGCTGCCCGCTCTCCCGCCGCTGACCGCCCAGGCGGAACACCTGGTCGAGCTCGGCGTGCACGAACTCGCCGGAACGACCGCGGAAGAGCTGCGCGCCTTCGCCGAGCACGCCGGCCCCGCCCGCACCGATGCGCTGCTCGCCGTCCACCCGGACCGGGCGCCCGCATCCGCCCTCGCGCCACTGCTGCGCCACGAAGGCAAGCCGGGTTTCGTCGTCACCGACATGCCCGACGTCGACGATTTCGCCCCCTACGCCGTCGAGCTGCCCGAGGCCCCGTTCTACCTCGTCACCGGTCTCGACCGCGGCGACCACATGGCCAACTGGAGCCCGGACGAGGCACTGCCCGCCCTGACCGAGGCCCACCGCACGCCGTTGCTGCTCACCGAAGGCATCCACTGGGTGCTCCAGCAGCCTGCCGCCCTCGCCCGCAACCTCTGCTTCATGACCATCGGCTCCAGGCTGCGCAAGCCGAACGGCACCTACGACGCCCGCACCCCGGCGATCTGGATCAGCAACGGCACCGGTCGCGACGGCCGCGAACGGCGCAACGCCCCCAAGGTCGGTTGGTGCTGGTGGAACAACCGCCACACGTGGCTGGGCTTCGCCTCCACCACCGGCCGGAAGGAAGAGGGCGAGTACCGGTAGGCGCGGTCGCCGCGCGTGGTGAACGCCTCGTCCGCCGCGACCGCGGCAGGCCGGCTCGCCGGTGGACGACCGACCGGCCCGCACGCCACTCGCTACGCACCCTGGGACCGGACCGGAACGAAGCCCCCTCGCGCCGTGCCGGATCCGATCAGGTACGCCCAGTCGAGCTCTGCGGGCAGTGACGCCAGGGAGAGCACCAGCACACCGCCCTCCTGCTCGACGTCCGAGCACCAGCCGGCCATCGCGTCCGGCTCACGGGCCGCACCGGTTCCGTCGACCACCACTGCGCCGAAAGCCGGGACGACGATCCCCGCACCACCGGGACCGTCCACGAGACACAGGGTGAGCATGGGGGCGATCGTCCAGTCCTCACACACGGGAACCCGCCCGTCGGGCGCGACGAGGACCGGCAGGGCGTCGTGGACGGGGGCGTCGGCCAGCAGCAGTGCAGGGTGGGCGCCCCGGACGAACAGGGTGTTCTCGGCATCGAACAGCATGGGGCCACTCTTGCAGGCGGGGACGACACGGGAGACGTCGGGGCTCGTCCCCGCTGCGCGGGCGGCCCCTGCCCGGCGGCGGCTCCCGCACCGGAACCGCCACGGGGACGAGGTCGCAGCCCTGGGGCTGCGACCTCGTCTCCGCGAGCGCCGTTGCGGGTGCTAGCCGTTGACGACCTTGTCGTAGCGCAGGGCGACGTAGCCGGAGGCGGCGTGGCCGGCGATGCGTCCGTCGGAGCCGCCGTTGAGGTAGTCCTGGCCGCGCATCATGTCGTCGTTCGGGTTGGACTCGTGGATGTACGAGAACTTGCCGGCCGCCTTGTCGACCCACTTCTCGAAGAGCACCACGTGCCCGTCCTGGGTGTTCAGCGCGTCGCCGGGCTGGAGGTCGGACTTGGAGATGACGGTGCTGACGCTCGGGAGGCTGTAGGTGGTGTAGCTGCTGGCGGCGTGCCAGGCCATCGAGATGAAGCCGGAGCAGTCGGTGCGGTAGGTGTGGTCGCCGTCCGGGTCGGTGGCGTACGCGCTCTGGCTGTACGGGATGTCGCGGTTCAGCCAGTTCACGGCGCGGCTCATGATCTCGCTGCGGGCGATCTGGCCGCCGCGGGTGGAGGGGGTCGGAGTGGGGGGCGCCGGCGGCTGGTAGGTGCAGTCGTTGGCGTACGAGGAGAGCAGGCTCTGGGTCCAGCCGCTCGCGTCGACCGGGTCGTCGGAGTGGTAGGCGATGTCGCCGCCCTTGCCGTCGGTGGGGTCGGCGTCGTGGTACCAGTACATGCCGCCGTTCGTGCGGCCGTAGTAGAGGCCGCCGCCGGGCGAGACCAGGCTGTCGACCGCCGACCAGCCGTCGCTCTTGAGTTCCGAGCGCTCCCAGTCCCCGACACCGTTGATCTGGTAGGAGAGGAGCTTGCCTTCGGCCGTGGTGGCGATGAGGACGTCGTCGCCGGCCGCGGCGAGCGTCTTGAGGACGAAGCCCTCGTCGATGACCACGTGCTTGGCGATGTGCGCCGGTCCGGTGGGCTTGGCCTGGGAGACGTTGTAGCGGTGGAGCTGGCCGGCGACCGTGCCGTAGAGGTGTCCTGCGCCGTCGTAGGTCATCTTGTCGAAGGTCCAGCCGCTCTCCCAGATCCTGGTGACCCCGGCCAGTGCCAGGGCGTTGTCGTTGGTCTGGATGTCGACGCGGTACAGCTCTCCGGCCGTCGACGTCACGAGGACGGTGTTGAAGTTGAGGGTGGCCATCGCCTTGGGCGTGAAGCCGAGGTTCGCGCCGATCAGCGTCTTGACCCGGTCGCCGGTGTTGGGGGATATCGCCGTGTAGGTGAGCCGCCCGTCGGGGAGGGTGCCGTAGACGGACACGTTGCCGCCGCAGATGGCGGCGGCCTGGGCGGGCGTCGCCGAGCTGAGGGTGACCAGGCCGAGGGACGTGGCGGCCAGGGCGAGGGTGGCGGTGAAGCGGAGCGTGCGGGACGACGAGAGCATGGGGTTCTCCGTTTTCGGGCAGCCCTGACGTACGTGCGTCGGGCCGGGGGAGGGCGAGGCGAGCGGCGGTCGCCCCGAGGAGGGTGTGCGTACGGGTGCGGGTGCGCGTGCGTGCGTGCGTGCGCGTGCGTGCGTGCGTGCGCGCGTGCGGCGGCTCAGTACCAGTTGTTGTTCAGGAAGTGGTTCCAGGCGCCGCAGGGCGTGCCGTACCGGCCGTCGATGTAGGACAGGCCCCACTTGATCTGGGTGATGGGGTTCGTGCGCCAGTCGTCGCCGAAGGCGTCCATCTTGGAGCCGGGCAGGGCCTGGGGGATCCCGTAGGCGGTGGAGTTCGGGTTGTCGGCCCAGTAGCGCCAGCCGCTCTCCTTGTCCCACAGCTGCTCCAGGCAGTTCCACTGGGTGGAGCTGTTCCAGGCGCCGCCGTCGTGCTTGTTCATCAGATCGCGGCCGGCCGCCTTGACCGCGGGGATGTCCGTACCGTCGAGCGGGTCCGCGGTGGTGGTGCAGTTGAACGTCCCCGGTTGGGCGGAGAGCAGCTGCTGCGTCCAGCCTCCGGTGTTGACGGGTGTGTCGTTGTGGTAGGCGATGTCGCTGCCGGTGCCGTCGGCCGGGTTGGCGTCCTTGTACCAGTACATCGCGCCCGTGGTTTCGATCCGGCCGTAATAAAGGCCGCCGCCGGGCGAGACGACCTGGTCGAACGCGGACCAGCCCGAGGTCTTGAGGTCGTCCCGGTCCCAGGTGCCATCACTGTTGATCTTGTAGGAGTAGAGCGCGCCGGCCGACGTGGTGGCCAACAGCCGGTCGTCGCCCGCGGCGGTGAGGGTCTTCAGGACGAAGCCGCTGCCGATCTCCTTGCGCTGGCCGATGTGTGCCGAGCCGGTCGGCTTGGGCTGGGAGACCAGGTACTGGAGGAGGACGCCCCCGGCCGTGCCGTACAGGTGGCCGTGTCCGTCGTAGGTGAGCTTGTCGTGGGTCCAGCCGCTGTCGAAGAGCTTGACGGGCGGGCGCTCCAGGACGAGGGAGGTGTTGTTGGTGAGCACGTCGAGGCGGTAGAGCGCGCCGGTGGTCGAGGTGACGAGGATGGTGTTGAAGTTGAGGGTGGCCATCGCTCTGGGCTCGAAGCCGAGGTCCGCTCCCACGAGCACCTTCTTCAACTCGCCCGTGGCGGGTGTGATGGTGCTGAAGGTGAGGCGGCCGTCGGGAAGGACGCCGTAGATCGAGGCGGATCCGCTGCAGGTGGTCGCGGCGTGCGCCGCAGGGGCGGCGACCACGGCCGTGGCGGTGAGGAGTCCGGCCCCGAGGGCGCTGGACAAGGCAACGACGGCGGTCTTGCGAGTGGCCTGGCGGAGGCTGGTGGTCACTGCGTTTCCCCCTGGGGACGTTGGTGTGCGGCGCCGAGGACGGCATGCGTCGGCGGTCCGTGGCGGTGGCGGTGGTGTGGGAGGTGATGTCGACCGGCCCTCCGGCAGCGCTCCCGTCGGACGGGGGACGCGCAGGGCCGGACGAGGCGCCCTTCCGGTCGGACGTGGGGGGACGGAGCCACTAGCCCGCCGGTGCTGCGTGGAGTCGGCGCGGGTCGTGGTGAGCCCTCGTCAGTGGCGCGGTGTGTTGGTGGTGCTGTAGCCGTGGGCGCGCAGGGCGGTGCGGGCACCGTCGAGGATGGCGTGGGCCTGGTCGAGAGCGGCGGCTTCCGAAGCGGCACGCAGGAAGAGGTAGACGTCCACGCCGTCGTCCGAGGCCCTGGTCCGCACGTGTTCGAGTCCGTACGCCGTGGGTGCGTGGGCCCAGATGAGATCGGAGAGGAGGGCGAGCGCGCCGTCGTGGGCCGGGCCGTGGCGCGGACCCTCCAAGGAGGCTCGGATGACGCGCACGCCCGTCAGTCCCAATTGATGCTGTCGACCGAGGAATTCGGTGCCGTGTCCCAGTTGATGCTGGGGTCGGCCGAGGCGCTGGTGCGGTGGTGGTGTGTGGTGGAGGCGGCCGCCGAGGGGGCGGTTACGGCGCCGATGCCGGCTCCGGCGCAGAGGACGGCGGAGACAGCGGCGACTGCGGCGAAGCGGGCGGTGCGGGCGGTGCGGGCGGTGCGGGACATGGATTCCCCCGGGATCGAGAGTCGGGAAGCGATGCGTCAGGTGCCGTGTGCTGCGCGCTGTTCCGGACCGTCCTTACGGCTCTGGCCTGAGTCGGGGCTTCCGCCCCGCCGTTCCGGTGATCACAATGCTGCTGTCCCTGTTGCCTGCGGGGAAGGGGTTCCGACTGTCACCAAGTGGTCTGGCACCTTGGTGACGGACCTCGTTTACGATCACGCACACGGCGCTCGTGTCCGGGCGGCCGGAGGACAGCTGGGGGGCTGGGGCAATGCTGCAAGCGCTGGGGCTCGGTGCGGACGTGGAAGCCGTGTACCGGGGGATGCTGGCCGACCCCTCGGGAGGGATCGCCGAGCTGAGCGTCCGCCTCGGTCTCACGCAGACGCAGGTCCGCGAGAGCCTGGACCGGCTCGTCGACCTCGACCTGCTCAGGCCGTCACGGGACAGTCCCGGTGCGCTCCGGGCGGTGCGGCCCGAACTCGGTCTGGACCTGCTCCTGCGCCGCCAGGAGGAGGAACTCGTCAGGCAGCAGCAGGAGTTGGCGCGCAGCAAGGCGGCTGCGGCTCAAGTGGTCTCCGAGTTCGCGGAGCTCCGTCCGAACACGGAGGTCGACGGCGCGGAACGGCTCGTGGGGATGGACGCCATCCAGAACCGGCTCGAACAGCTCGCCCACGGGCTGGTCCGGGAATGCCTGGCGATCCTGCCGGGCGGCGCGCTGTCGCAGGCCAGCCTGGAGGCTTCCCGGCCGCTGGACCAGCGGGCGCTCGCCCGGGGCATCGAAATGCGCTCGGTGTACCAGGACAGCGCCCGCAACGATCCGGCGACGCTGGCCTATGCCCGCTGGCTGACCGAGCAGGGCGGCCAGGTACGCACCAGCCCGTTGCTCCCGCCGCGGCTCCTGGTGTTCGACCGCACGGTCGCGGTCGTCCCCATCGACCCCGAACACTCCCGTCTGGGCGCCCTGTGCACCAGCGCGCCCGGTATCGTCGCCTCCCTGATCACCCTGTTCGAACAGACGTGGAACTCCGCGGTCCCTCTCGGGGCGGACCGCCCCCGCGCCACCGACACACAGCCCACCGCAGCAGAACTCGAACTGTTGAGACTCCTGGCCTCGGGAATGACCGACGAGGCGGCGAGCAAACGCCTCGGGGTGTCGCTGCGCACCGTCAGACGGCAAATGGCGGCACTGATGGAACGCCTCCACGCCACCAGCCGCTTCGAGGCCGGCCTCAAAGCGGCGCGGCAAGGCTGGCTGTGAGGCGGCACCGGCCGAGCGCTGTCGCTGCGGGGTACGGGCCTCTCCCGCACGGGAACTCCCGCGCGGGCGGGTGAGCGCCGTTGTTATGCTCCGACACGATTCGGTGGGGGGACCGACGACGTGGAGCGAGGCCCGGCCGGCCCCGTGAGGGGCGGCTGTTCGGGGCGGTTCCGCGGTGCCCCCCTTCTTCCTGTGCTCGCCCATGAGAAGGTGGTTGTGGACCCGACCGTACGACGATCTCCGCGACTGCGCCGGGGGCTGGGAGCTGCCACGCTGGCCCTGGTCACCGGAGCCGCGTTGCTGACCGTGGCCCAGCCCGAAGCGGTCGCCGCTCCGGCCGCCGGCGCCCCCGGCGAGCTGGTGCTGCCTGCCGCGCCGCGGGGCCTACCCGCCAGGGACCAGCTCTTCGTGGCCGGCGACACCGGCCTGCTGCACGCCCGCGAGGGCAGCGACCGCCTGCTGTGGACCCGGTACGACACCGGCGCCACCACCGACACCGGGCTACGACTGCCCGCCCCGATCAGCGCGGATCGCGGCGGCTACGGGGGAAGCCCCGACCACCGCTACGGAACCTCCTCGGACACCGTGGCGGTCCACACGGCGGCCACGGCGCAGGCTCCCGCCAGGGTCGACCTGTACGACCTCGCCGGAGGCCGGCCGGCCGCACTGGGCAGCGTCGAGGTCCCCGCCGGGCAGAGCTACTACGGGACGTACGGGCGCACGGTGCTGACCTACGGGGGCAGCGGCTCCACCGTCACCGGCTGGTTCCTGAACCGGCTGGACGGCGGCTCCACGGTCCGCACCGAGGTGGTACTGCCCCCCGGCGCGGTCCTCGCCGCCTCGGTGCACGACGGCGACCAGAACTCGCTGGTCCTGCGCCACCGCCTGGACGGCCTCACCCACTCCGTCCTGGTGGACGTCGTCACGGGGCGGACCACCGCGCTGCCGGACGAGGGGGAGTACGACTTCACGCACGCTTTCCGGCTGGCCAAGGGCAGGGTGCTGCGCACCCGCGACCAGTACACGGTGGACGTGCTGGACCGGGCGCAGCCGCAGACCGTGCTGACTTCCGGGTCCTCCTCCTTCGACCCGGTGAAGGGCCAGCTGCGGCTGCTCGGCGACTGGCTGCTGAGCACCGATTCCGGTGCGGGAACCTCCGGCGACAACCGCGGCCGTCCGCTCTCCCTCAGTGGCACCGGCTCCAACTCCGGAACGTTCGAGTACCTGCTGGAGCTCGCCGACGCCCAGTTGCTGCCCGCACCGGACGGTTCGCTGATCGCGGTGGGCAGCGTGAAGGCCCCTGCGTACGGGAGCCAGCCGCAGTTCTCCGTCCACCGGCTCACCGCGGACGGCACGGCCAAGCCGCTGGCCGGCCGGCTGGTCGACGTTCCCCCGGCGCCCGCCACCGTGTTCGGGCTGTCGATCGGCGGAGGCGTGCTCACCGCCGCCTCCGACACCGTCCACCACCAGCCGGGCGACATCACCGGCGCGTACCGCAGCTACCGGGTCTCGAACGACCCCACCCCGGTCAAGACCTTCGAAACCCTCGACGGCACGCACTCCATCAGCAACTGCTTCGCCCCCGCCGCCGGCTGCGTCGGCCTCCGGTCCACCGGGGACGACCGCTACCTGGAGCACGAGCCGGTGACCCGGAACGCGGCCGTCATCCGCAAGGTCGGCAACCGCGACTGGGCGGGCACCATACCCACCGGTGGCGTCAACGGCCTGCAGACCGCGGACGCCTCGGGCCGCTACGTGGTGCTCGCGCAGACCGCGTACGGCAATTGGACGTCCAACCACCGGGTGATCGTCGGCGATCTCGACACCCGGGCCCAGGTGTTCCAGACGGAGGCGACCGGCGTCGCGGTGCAGGGCGACACGCTGTGGACCGCGAAGCAGGACAGCACCACCGTCTACGCCACCGACGTCCGGGGCGGGATGGACCGCGGCACGTTCACCACCCCGTGCCCGGCCACCCTGTTGGAGGCCGTCGGGCGTTTCGTCAGCTGGGGCTGCCAGGACGCCCAGGGCACGGTGCGCACCAGCGGCGTGTACGACACGGTGACCCGCCAGACGCTCTCGGTGCCGGTGCAGACCGTCGGCTGGTTCGACGTGACCCAGGGCCGGGAGTCGCTGCTCGGCGACGGCTACCTGGTGCGCCAGGACCGGGCGACCGGCCGGCTGCTGCTGCTCGACTTCCACGACGGCATCAAGACCTCCGGCGCGGAGAGCACCGTGCCGGTCCGCACGCTCGCGCAGGGCGAGGAGTGGAAGTCCTTCCGCCGGCCGAACCGGTCCTGGGCCGTCGACCGCACCGGCGCGAACATCGTCTGGACCGACGCCGACGGGCAGCGCATCCACGTCGCCAACAACGGCATCCCGGCTCCGCAGGCCGGGAACCGCTTCACCGCGCTGTCCCCGGCGCGGCTGCTGGACACCCGAGAGGCACTCGGCCGTGCGGGGACCGACCCGGTGGCGGCCGGCGGCGAGGTGTCGCTGCAGGTCGCGGGCCGGGCGGGGGTGCCGCAGGCCGGAGTGAAGGCGGTGGTGCTGAACGTGACGGCGACCGACCCGAAGTCCGACGGCCACCTGACGGCCTGGGCGTCGGGCACCACCCGGCCGGACTCCTCCAACCTCAACTGGACGACCGGGCGGACCGTGGCGAACCAGGTCGTGGTACCGGTGGGTGAGGACGGCAGGGTGAACCTGCGCAACGCGGGCTGGGCCACGACGCACCTGATCGCCGACGTCTTCGGCTACTACTCCGTGGATGCCGGCGCCAGCACCTTCGCCGCGGCGGGCCCGGCGCGGCTGCTGGACTCGCGGGCCGCGGTGGGCCGGCCGGGCACCACCCCGGTGCCGGCCCGCAGCGAGGTGTCGCTGCAGGTCGCGGGCCGTGGCGGGGTGCCGCAGAGCGGCGTCAGGGCCGTGGTGCTGAACGTGACGGTGACGGACGCGCAGGACAGCGGGCACCTGACGGTGTGGCCGTCGGGCAGCGAGCGGCCGAACTCGTCCAACCTCAACTGGACGGCGGGCCGGACCGTACCCAACCACGTGGTGGTCCCGGTCGGCGCGGACGGTTCGGTGAAGCTGTTCAATGCGAGCTGGGGCACGGCACACGTGATCGCCGACGTGTTCGGCTACTACTCCGACGACCAGGCCGGTGCCGCTTTCCGCACCTACGGTCCCCGGCGCATGCTCGACACCCGGACCACCGGCGCGGTGCCGGCGGGCGCGAGCACCGTGCTGGACCTGTCCGGCAGCCGGGAACTCGGCCGTGCCGAGGCGGTCGTGCTGAACGTGACGGTGACCGACCCGAAGTCCGACGGCCATCTGACCGCCTGGCCGTCGGGCACCACCCGCCCCGACTCGTCCAACCTCAACTGGACGGCCGGCAGCACCGTGGCCAACCTGGTGACGGTGCCGGTCGGAGCCGACGGCAAGGTGCGGATCGCCAACCTGGGTTGGGGTTCCGCGCACGTGATCGTCGACCTCTTCGGCCACCTCGGCTGACCGGGGAACCGCGGCACGGCCCCGAGTGGTCGAACTCGGGCGGCCGTACGGGTGTTGGGGCCGCGGTGGGCGGGGCTACCGTTGCGGCACTGCGCGGGTCTGCGAAGGGGGAGCGTCATGCTGGACGAGGCGACGGTCGCGCTGGCGGCAGCGGTGGGTTCGGGCGTCGTACAGGCCGCCGGGACGGACGCCTGGCTGGCGTTCCGCAGCCGCCTGGCCCGGTTGCTCGGCCGCGGGGACCGCCGGCAGGAGACCGTCCAGTCGGAGCGCTTGGACCGGACCGCCGCCGAGCTGGCGGCGGCCGGGCAGGAGGGCGACGGGCCGGAAGGGCGCGGCAGTGAGGAGCGGAGCAGGCACGGCGCGGCCTGGCGGACCCGTACCGAGGACCTGCTGGAGCAGTTGGGGCCGGACGAGCGGGCGGCGGTCGCGGCGGAGCTCCGCGCGCTGCTGGACGAGGTCGCGCAGGTGGTGCGCCCGGTCGGCGGGGGTGTCGCGCGGAACGTGTTCTTCGGACCGGCGGCGGTCCAGTCCGGGGACGGCAACGTCCAGGTGAACCGGTTCGACTCCCGCCCGTGACCGGGGCCGGGTCCGGCGAGGGCGAGGGCCGCCGCGAGGACGCCTTCCACGGCCCGGCCGGGGTGCAGCGCGGCAGCGGGAACCTCCAAGTGAACTTCCACGAGCACCGGGCGGGCATCGTATCCGCCTGCACGGTCGCCCTGGTGTGCGTGGTCACGCTGATCATCGTCCGGGTGGGCGGAGGCGGCGCCCCGGGCACCGGGGCCACCGGCTCGCCCGCGAACACGGCCACGACCACGGCCCCGGCGCCGGCACCGGCGCCGCCGGGCACGGCCGGGCCGGTTCCGGCGGTGCTCACCGGGCAGCTGGTCAACGGCAACAGCGGGCTGTGCCTTCGGGCGCCCGGTACGGGAGACGGCCTCGTGCCCGTGGAGGACACCTGCACCCGCCCCCCCCACCGGACCAGGTCGCCGGGCCCGGGGGCCGGCGGGGTCACCCCCACGGGGAGGCGCGGGCCCCGCAGCCCGGGGCGGGTAGCGA
>NZ_JBHWJJ010000186.1:0-12692 GCF_042732005.1 Streptomyces sp. NPDC059851
GTCGGCGGAGACCACCACCGTGTGGGACACCCCGGGGGTGTTGTCCACGAAGTTGGTGATCAACCAGTTCAGGTTCTGTGCCGCCTGGCTCATCGAACTCAACTAACGCTCCTGCTGGTAAGTGGGGTCGATGGGGTAACTGCCGGTCGCCGGGCCGTTGTTTCCGGCCTGGCGGCCCTGCTGGATACCGCGTCGGAGGTTGGTCAGACGGCCCCGGACCTCGTCCGGTGCGCGCGAGACCTGGGGACCGGCCTGAGTGTCGGTCTGCTGCTGCGCGGTGCCGGCCACGAGGTTCGCCCGCGGAACCCGGCGGGGCAGCCCCGAAGTGGTGATGCCGCCGGCGGCGGGTTGGCGTACGCGCTCCGCCTGGCGCATCAGTTCGTCGTTCGGCGAGGACCGCCAGCTGACGGTCGGCGCGCTACCGGTCGTCGTCTGGGCGGACTCGGCCGAGGGCTCCTGGCCGTGCCGGGGCAGCGACTGCTGCGGGCGCTGGCGCGGAGCGGGTGCCGGGGCCGGAGGGGCGGCCTGCGGCTGCTGGAACGCGGACGGCGCCTGCCCGGACGGCTGGGAGCCGTCCTGCGGGTACCAGTTCGACTCCAGAGTGTCGAAGATCGGGCTGCGCTCGCCGCCCCTGCCACCGGCCGGCGGCAGGGCCTCCGGCTGCTGGGCCTGCGGCAGCTGCGGCGCCTGGGGCGGCGGCGGGAAGCTGCCGACACCGGGGCCGCCGGGTCGCGGGGCCTGGAACTCGGGGCGGGCGAACTGGCCCGTGGTGGACGGGTCCACCGGGCCGCGCACGTCGGGACGCTCGAACTGTCCGGTCGTGCTGCCGCCGCCGGCCTGCGGGTGCGGGGCACCGAAGTCCGGTCGGGGGAACTCGGCCGTGGAACCGGGACCCGAGAGCTCGTCGTGGCCGCGCGGGACCTCCTGACCGCCGTGGCGGGCCGGGGCGGCGCCCCAGCTGGTGGCCTGCGGGGCTCCGGCGGACGGAGCACCGGCACCGGTACCCGGGAGCTCGGGGCGCAGGGCGCCGTCGCGCGGCGGCAGCTGCGGCCGCGGGCCGCGCTGTGCCGGGGCCTCGGGGGCCGGGCCGGCAGGGGCGGCCGGCTGCGGCGGCTGCGGCCGCTCGAAGCCGTTGCCCTGCGGGAAGCCGCCCTGGCCGGAAGCGGAGGGGGCAGCGGCAGGACGGCCCTGGGGACCGCCCGCGGGACCGCGGCCGCCCGGCAGCGGGCCACCGCCGCCGAAGGAACCCTGGCCCTGGCCGGCCGGAGCACCGGGCATGCCCGGCGCACCCTGCCCACCAGGCATGCCCGGCGCACCCTGCCCACCGGGCATGCCCGGCGCACCCTGCCCACCGGGCGTGCCCGGCATGCCGGGGCCGCCCTGCGGACGCCCGCCGGGGGCACCCTGCTGCGGACGGCCCGGGAGGCCCTGCGGACCGCCGGCCGCGCCGGCACCGCCCTGCTGGGCCAGCGCGGCACGCTGGCCCATGGCCGCGGCCACGCCGCTGCGCTGGGGGCCGGAACCCACGGGCTGGCGGGCACCGCCGCCCGGGCCGGAGCCCTGGCCGGCCGAGCCGCCGGGACCGCCCTGGGGACCCGCGGCACCCTGGCCGCCGGGGCCGCCGGGCTTCTTGCCGCCCTGGGCGACGTCCACGGGCAGCATGACGAGGGCCGTCGTACCGCCGGAGTCGGAGGGGCGCAGCTGGATGCGGATGCCGTGTCGCAGGGACAGGCGGCCGACCACGAAGAGGCCCATGCGGCGGGAGACGGAGACGTCCACGGTCGGCGGCGCGGCGAGCCGCTCGTTGATCGCGGCGAGGTCCTCGGGCGAGAGGCCGATGCCGGTGTCGTGGATCTCGACGAGCACGCGGCCGTCGGGCAGCGCGTGACCGGTGACCTTGACCTTGGTCTGCGGGGAGGAGAACGACGTCGCGTTCTCCAGCAGCTCGGCGAGCAGGTGCACGAGGTCGTTGACGACGCGGCCGGCGACCTCGGTCGCCGGGACCGCGGCCAGTTCGATGCGCTCGTACTGCTCCACCTCGGACGCGGCGGCGCGGAGCACGTCGACGAGCGGGACGGGGCGGGTCCACCGGCGGCCCGGCTCCTCGCCCGCGAGGACGAGGAGGTTTTCGCCGTTACGGCGCATACGGGTCGCGAGGTGGTCGAGCTTGAAGAGCGAGGACAGCTGGTCCGGGTCGGCCTCGCGCGACTCCAGTTCGGAGATGAGCGAGAGCTGACGCTGGATGAGGCCCTGGCTGCGGCGCGAGAGGTTGGTGAACATCGCGTTGACGTTGCCCCGGAGGAGGGCCTGCTCGGCGGCGAGGCGGACGGCCTCGCGGTGCACGTCGTCGAAGGCCGCGGCCACCTGGCCGATCTCGTCGCGGGTGTGCAGGCCGACGGACTCCACGGACGTGTCGACGTCCTGCGGGTCGGACTCGGACAGCTGCTTGACGAGCTCGGGCAGGCGTTCCTGGGCGACCCGGGTCGCGGTGTCCTGCAGGCGGCGCAGCGAGCGGATCATGGACCGGGCCATGACGAAGGCGCCGACGAGGGAGACGCCGAGCACGAGGAGGATCAGGGCACCGTTGATGATCGCGTCGCGCTGCGACTCGTTCTTCAGCTCACGGGCCTTCTGCTCCATGTCCTCGAGCAGGGTCAGCTCGATGACCTTCATCGCCTGGAGCTTGGTGTCGTCCGCGTCGTACCAGTCCATCCAGGACTTGTACTGCGTCTCCTTGGCGAACTGGTCCTTGGTGGACAGGACGCGGCGGGTGTAGTGGTCGGCCTTGCCGATCTCGGGGTTGCCGTCACCGAGCGAGGCGAGGAGGTCCTCGGTCTTGCCCTGGTAGACGAGTTCGAAGGTCTTCTTCGCCTGGCTCTCGCCGCGGAGCGCGGAGAGGGCGTAGAGGCGGTCGTTCTCGTTGAGCGTGCCCGTCCTCTCGTTGCTGTCGGGCAGCGAGGCGGCGATGATCGCGCGCTGGATCGAGGCGTATTCCTTGGCGGAGGAGAACGCCGCCAGGGCACGGGTACGCTTGATCATCTCAGGGCTGGACGTGGCCTGGGCCATGTCCTGGGAGAGCGAGAGCAGCGAGACGATCAGCGAGTTGTACTCGGTGACGGTCTGCTGGGCACCGTTCTGGTACGCCTTCTTGCGGATCGCCTCGATCTCGGTGAGCTGACGGCCGATCTGCAGGATGTTGTTGCGGATCGACTTGAGCGTCTCGTCCTTGTCCTCGGTGGCGTCGACCCTGTCGGTGGCGGCGGCGAAGGACTTGGCGGCGGCGTCGGTGTTGGCCCGGACGGTCTGGACGAGGCTGTCGGGCTTGCCCGACTTGTCGATCGACAGCGGACCCGCCGACTTGTCGCGCTCCTCCTGGAGCGCGGCGGCCAGGTTGGTGGCCTGACGCGTCATCGTCGTCAGCAGCTGCATGTGTTCGAGCTGCGAGATGTCGTTGAGCGAGTCATTGATTCGGAAGCCACCGAGCGTGGTGGCGGCGACGACCGGCAGGGTCAGCAGCGACACCAGTCGCGTGCTGATTCGCCAGTTCTGCATGTGCAGACGCGATCCGGGCCCGGCAGGGGCCTTCGGTATCGCCGTGTCCTTGTCGGCCGGCTCCTCGACCGCGACCTTGCCCTTGGTCTTGCCCCTGGGCTTGATGCGGGAGGCCTTGCTCTTCACTCCGGAGGGGCCGGGGCCCGTGCCTTCGAGGGCCGGTGCGCGGCCCTGGGCGTGCTGGGGCGATGAGCCTCGGTCGGTCCCGCCGCGCGGGTCCTGCTCCGCCGCAGCGTCCCCTCTGCCCTGAAGGGCCTGGGGAGACCCCTTGCCGTCCCTCTTGAATCGTCCCTGCACTAGCGTCGCAACCTCTGGACCAGGCGTCCCACCGGGCGACCGGTGGGGCGGTGTCGAGTCGTGGGGCGCTGTCGCGGCCCCATGGTGGTCGTCGGTGACCGGCGCGTCTCCTTCTTTCACCGCCGCTCGGCGCGGTCTCGCGCCACCTGCGCGCCGGCTGTTTCGCGCGGCGGTCTCGCGAATTCCAGCACAGTGGCGGATCTCCAACAAGGTGCGCGGGGAGGCCCGGCGAACCATCGACGGAACGTGAGGGTCCGGCTACGCCGTGTGCGGCGCCTTTCGGGGTGAATCGGACTTACATGGTTCAAACGCAAGGACCGTCAAGGTGTCCCAGTCGAGATGATCAGGAGCGGAATGGCTGATTCAGTGGCGCAATGTCCGTTTCGCCGCTTCGTATTGACCGTCTGTTATGTCCGGATTGCCGGGTCGCTGGTGAGCAAACTCACATGGTCGAGCCCAATACTTCCCGGTTCAGCCCGGGAATCGGATGTTTAGCCTTGCCCTTTACAGGGTTGGCGCATCCGACAACCCCCACCCGACGACCGAGCCGAGGCCCGAGACTCCGATGAAGACGACGATGATGTTCCGCAACATAGCCAACCCGCGCCGCACCACCCTCGCGCACCTGAAGGACGCCGAGGAGCTGCAGCAGGCCCAGGCTCCGGAGCACGCCGTCGAGCTGCCCACCCAGACCGCGAACCCGCGCCGCACCGTGCTCATGCACGCGCCGGCCGCGCCCGCCGCCGAGTAGGACGCCGCGGCAGCAGCGCAGGAACGGGCGGCGGCACCGGAGCAGGGCGCACCCGGGCGGAGCCGAACGGCGCCCGCGGGGCGCCCGCGAAATGAACGCGAAGGCCCGCCGCCCGCCGCGTTAGCCTGGAGTCCGCAGACTCCAGCCAGCGGAAATACAGAGGGGCAGGCGCAAGGCGTGCGCATCGCCAGGTTCTCGATCGACGGCAATGTCGCGTTCGGCGCGGTCGAGGGCGGCACCGCCCCCGGCGCCGAGGGCGAGCTCGTCCTCGACATCATCAAGGGCATCCCGTTCGCGGACTTCGAGCTCTCCGGCACGAAGGTCCCGCTGAGCAAGGTCCGGCTCCTGCCGCCCGTGCTCCCGAACAAGGTCGTGGCCGTCGGCCGCAACTACGCGGAGCACGCGGCGGAGCTCGGCAACGCCGCCTTCGACGAGCAAGGCCGTCCCGAGGCCCCCCTCACCTTCTTCAAGCCCTCCACGTCGGTGGTCGGCCCGGGCGACCCCATCACGTACCCGTCCTTCACCCAGGACCTCCACCACGAGGCGGAGCTCGCCGTGGTGATCGGCCGGATGTGCCGCGAGGTCCCGCGGGAGCGCGTCAAGGACGTCATCCTCGGCTACACGTGCGCCAACGACGTCACCGCACGCGACGTGCAGCAGCGCGAGAAGCAGTGGGCCCGCGCCAAGGGCTTCGACAGCGCCTGCCCGCTCGGCCCCTGGATCGAGACCGGCCTGGACCCGGCGGCGATCGCCGAGGGCCTGGCCGTCCAGTGCACCGTCAACGGCGAGCAGCGCCAGCTCGGCAGCACCCGCGACATGATCCGCTCCGTCGAGGACCTGGTCGTGCACATCACCGAGGCCATGACGCTGCTCCCCGGCGACGTCATCCTCACGGGGACCCCGGCCGGAGTCGGCCCCCTCAACGTCGGCGACGAGGTCGCCGTCACCATCGAAGGCATCGGCACTCTCACCAACAAGGTGATCAAGCGTGGCTAACGCGACCCCCGTACGCGTACGTTTCTGTCCCTCGCCGACCGGTAACCCCCACGTGGGCCTGGTCCGCACCGCCCTGTTCAACTGGGCGTTCGCCCGCCACCACGGCGGCACGTTCGTCTTCCGCATCGAGGACACCGACGCGGCCCGCGACTCCGAGGAGTCGTACGAGCAGCTCCTCGACTCGCTGCGCTGGCTCGGCTTCACCTGGGACGAAGGTCCCGAGGTGGGCGGCCCGCACGCCCCGTACCGCCAGTCCGAGCGCATGGACCTCTACGCGGACGTCGCGCAGAGGCTCAAGGACGGCGGCTACGCGTACGACTGCTACTGCACCACCGAGGAGCTCGACGCCCGCCGCGCGGCCGCCCGCGCCGCCGGCAAGCCCTCCGGCTACGACGGCCACTGCCGCGAGCTGACCACCGTGCAGCTGGAGGCGTACCAGGGCGAGCACCGCACCCCGATCGTCCGCTTCCGGATGCCCGAGGAGCCGATCACCTTCACCGACCTGGTCCGCGGCGAGCTGACCTTCACCCCGGAGAACGTGTCGGACTTCGGCATCCTGCGTGCCAACGGCGCCCCGCTGTACACGCTCGTCAACCCGGTCGACGACGCGCTGATGCAGATCACCCACGTGCTCCGCGGCGAGGACCTGCTGTCCTCCACCCCGCGCCAGATCGCGCTCTACAAGGCGCTGATGGAGTTGGGGATCGCCACGGGCGTCCCGCAGTTCGGCCACCTGCCGTACGTCATGGGCGAGGGCAACAAGAAGCTCTCCAAGCGCGACCCGGAGTCCTCGCTCAACCTGTACCGCGAGCGCGGCTTCCTCCCCGAGGGCCTGCTGAACTACCTCTCGCTCCTCGGCTGGTCCTTCTCCAAGGACCAGGACGTCTTCTCGATCGAGGAGATGGTGGCGAAGTTCGACATCACCGATGTCAACGCCAACCCGGCCCGCTTCGACCTGAAGAAGGCCGAGGCGATCAACGCCGACCACATCCGCCGGCTGGACGAGAAGGCCTTCGCGGACGCCTGCGCCCCCTGGCTGCAGGCCCCGTTCGCCAATTGGGAGCCCGAGGACTTCGACGCCGAGGCCTGGGCGGCCATCGCCCCGTACGCCCAGACCCGCGTGACCGTCCTGTCGGACATCACCGCCAACGTCGACTTCCTGTTCCGCAAGGAGCCGGTCGAGGACCAGGCGTCCTGGGACAAGGCCATGAAGGGCGAGCCCGCGGCGCTGCTGACGTCCGCCCGCGCCCACCTGGACACGGCCGACTGGAACGACCCCGAGTCGCTCAAGCAGGCCGTCCTGACCGCCGGCGAGGCCCACGGCCTCAAGCTCGGCAAGGCGCAGGCCCCGGTCCGCGTGGCCGTCACCGGCCGCACGGTCGGCCTGCCGCTGTTCGAGTCCCTGCAGATCCTGGGCAAGGAGCGCTCGCTGGCCCGCATCGACGCGGCCCTGGCCAAGCTGGCCGCCGCCGCGTAGGCGGCGCGCACCACCGTCCCGCAGGGGGCGGCCCCCGGTTCGTCCGGAGGCCGCCCCCTGCGGCGTTCCGCGTGACGGAATCCTCCGTAGTGCCGCCGCGGGACGGGGAGGCGGCGTAGCCTCGGCGGTATGCCGATCCGCGCCGTGCTGTGGGACATCGACGACACCCTGTTCGACTACACGGGGGCGGACACCGCCGGGCTCGCCCGCCGGCTCGCCGAGGAAGGCCTGGCCGAGCACTACGGCTCCCCGGAGCAGGCGCTCGTGCTGTGGCGGGAGGCCACCGTCCGGCACTGGGACCGCTTCGCGGCCGGCGAGGCGACCTTCCAGGGCCAGCGCCGGGACCGGGTGCGGGACTTCCTCGGGGAGCCCGCAATGGGCGACGAGGAGGCCGACGCCTGGTTCGACCGGTACGTGGAGCACTACAAGGCCGCCTGGACCGTGTTCCCCGACGTCGTGCCCGCCCTGGACGCCCTGGCGGGCCCCTACCGGCACGGCGTCCTCTCCAACTCCTCCAGCGCCAACCAGGACCCCAAGCTGCGCACCCTCGGTCTGCGCGAGCGCTTCGAGGTGCTGGTGTGCGCCGCCGAGCTCGGGGTCAGCAAGCCCGAGGAGGCCGCGTTCCACGCCGCCTGCGGGGCGCTGGGGCTGCCGCCCGGGGCGGTGGCCTACGTGGGCGACCAACCGGAGATCGACGCGCGGGGCGCCCGCGACGCGGGACTGACCGCGGTGTGGCTCGACCGCGACGGCGACAGGGGGCCCGGACCCGCCGGAGTGCACCGGATCGAGGGGCTTGCGGAGCTGCCCGGGCTGCTGGCGGGAGATACCCGTTTTGGAGCACGGTCAGCCATCCGGTAATGTTCTTTCTGCGCCGCCGGGGCGGGCCGAAAGGCCGGGAACCGGAGGAGCAGCCCGAAGGAAAATCCCCACAGGGGATTGACTTCTGGTGGGGTATGGTGTAATTGGCAACACGAGGGTTTCTGGTTCCCTTATTCTAGGTTCGAGTCCTGGTACCCCAGCGCAGTGCAGCAGTATCGCAGTGCTTAGCCCCCGTTGTGTAGCGGCCTAGCACGCCGCCCTCTCAAGGCGGTAGCGCCGGTTCGAATCCGGTCGGGGGTACAGATCCTTCCCGCGAGGGGTCCTGGGTAGCTCCCGGACATCTTGATGCAGGATCGCTAGGGCCCCCGTTGTGTAGCGGCCTAGCACGCCGCCCTCTCAAGGCGGTAGCGCCGGTTCGAATCCGGTCGGGGGTACTCAGGTTGGTTTAGACCACCTTGGGCTATGGTGTAATTGGCAACACGAAGGTTTCTGGTTCCTTTGTTCTAGGTTCGAGTCCTGGTAGCCCAGCGCAGTGCAGCGCAAGCTGTATGGCACGCCCCCGTTGTGTAGCGGCCTAGCACGCCGCCCTCTCAAGGCGGTAGCGCCGGTTCGAATCCGGTCGGGGGTACGCACAGAAGAGGCCCTCCGCGTCCGTCGCGGAGGGCCTCTTCGTCGTTCACCTCCAGGTCGTCGCGCCCCCACCCGCCGCCTCGCCCCGTCGTGCGACCTCTCGCGTACGGACCCCTGCGGCGCACCGCACAAGAAGGGGCCCGGAGGCGCGTGTTCGGACGTGTGCGGCGTCGTACGCGCCCCCGGGCCCTGGGAGAAGGGGAGGGGGAAGGGGTCGGAGGTCAGCCGGAGCGGCGCAGGGCCTCGGTCAGGCGGGCCGCGGCGTCGATGACCGCCTGGGCGTGCATCCGGCCGGGGTGGCGGGTCAGGCGCTCGATCGGCCCGGAGACCGACACGGCGGCCACCACGCGGTTCGACGGCCCGCGCACCGGCGCCGAGACCGACGCCACACCGGGCTCGCGCTCGCCGATCGACTGCGCCCAGCCGCGCCGCCGCACGCCGGACAGGGCCGTCGCGGTGAAGCGCGCGCCCTGCAGCCCGCGGTGCAGCCGCTCGGGCTCCTCCCAGGCCATGAGGATCTGCGCGGCCGAGCCGGCCTTCATCGGGAGCGTGGAGCCGACCGGCACCGTGTCCCGCAGGCCGGACAGCCGCTCGGCGGCCGCCACGCAGATGCGCATGTCTCCCTGCCGGCGGTAGAGCTGCGCGCTCTCCCCCGTCACGTCACGGAGGTGGGTGAGTACCGGTCCCGCCGTGGCCAGCAGGCGGTCCTCGCCGGCCGCGGCGGCGAGCTCCGCCAGCCGCGGTCCGAGGATGAACCGGCCCTGCATGTCCCTCGCCACCATCCGGTGGTGTTCCAGTGCCACGGCCAGGCGATGTGCCGTGGGTCGTGCGAGCCCTGTCGCCGCGACCAGCCCGGCGAGGGTGGCCGGACCGGACTCCAGTGCGCTCAAAACCAGAGCTGCCTTGTCGAGAACGCCGACGCCGCTAGAGTTGTCCATGAAACGATATTCACGTCTCACACTGTGAAACGCAAGTTCAATTTTTCCAAGAACCAGCGAGTCTGTATGTGCGGGTCCACGAACCACTGGGTCCGAGGCCGTCGTCCGGCACGTGGGGTACCGGCGATCAGGCGCACCACATCTCTATGAAGCGCCGGCCACACCGGCCGGCCGGAGGGAAAGCGATGGGTAGGACACTCGCGGAGAAGGTCTGGGACGACCACGTCGTCCGGCGCGCCGAGGGCGAGCCCGACCTCCTCTTCATCGATCTGCACCTGCTGCACGAGGTGACCAGCCCGCAGGCCTTCGACGGCCTGCGCCAGGCCGGCCGCAAGGTCCGCCGTCTCGACCTCACCATCGCGACCGAGGACCACAACACCCCCACCCTCGACATCGACAAGCCGATCGCGGACCCGGTCTCCCGGGCCCAGCTGGAGACGCTGCGCAAGAACTGCGCCGAGTTCGGCGTGCGCCTGCACCCGCTCGGTGACGTGGAACAGGGCGTCGTCCACGTGGTCGGGCCGCAGCTCGGCCTGACCCAGCCCGGCACCACCGTGGTCTGCGGCGACTCGCACACGTCCACGCACGGCGCCTTCGGTGCGCTGGCCTTCGGCATCGGCACCAGCCAGGTCGAGCACGTCCTGGCCACCCAGACGCTGCCCATGGCGCGCCCCAGGACGATGGCCATCACGGTCACCGGCGAGCTGGCCGACGGCGTCACGGCCAAGGACCTGATCCTGGCGATCATCGCCAAGATCGGTACCGGCGGCGGCCAGGGCTACGTCATCGAATACCGCGGCGAGGCCATCGAGAAGCTGTCGATGGAAGCCCGCATGACCATCTGCAACATGTCGATCGAGGCCGGTGCCCGCGCCGGCATGATCGCCCCCGACCAGACCACCTTCGACTACCTCCAGGGCCGCGACCACGCCCCGACGGGCGAGGACTGGGACGCCGCGGTCGCCTACTGGAAGACCCTGCGCACCGACGAGGACGCGGTCTTCGACGCCGAGGTGGTCATCGACGGCGCCTCCCTGTCGCCGTTCGTCACCTGGGGCACCAACCCGGGCCAGGGCGCGCCGCTGTCGGCCCGCGTCCCCGACCCCGCTTCGTACGAGGACGCCTCGGAGCGCCTGGCCGCCGAAAAGGCCCTGGAGTACATGGGGTTGACCGCCGGGCAGCCGCTGCGCGACATCAGGGTGGACACCGTCTTCGTAGGTTCCTGCACCAACGGGCGGATCGAGGACCTGCGCGCCGTGGCGGACGTCATCAAGGGCCGCAAAGTCGCCGACGGCGTACGGATGCTGGTCGTCCCCGGCTCGGTCCGCGTCGCCCTCCAGGCGGTCGAAGAGGGCCTGGACCAGGTCTTCAAGGAGGCCGGCGCCGAGTGGCGGCACGCCGGGTGCTCCATGTGCCTGGGCATGAACCCCGACCAACTGGCCCCCGGTGAGCGCTCCGCGTCCACCTCCAACCGCAACTTCGAGGGCCGGCAGGGCAAGGGCGGCCGTACGCACCTGGTCTCCCCGCAGGTGGCCGCCGCCACCGCGGTGCTGGGCCACCTGGCCTCGCCCGCCGACCTGTCCGACGCCCACGCCACCGCCGGAGTCTGAACCATGGAAGCCTTCACCACCCACACCGGCCGTGCCGTGCCGCTGCGCCGCAGCAACGTCGACACCGACCAGATCATCCCGGCCCACTGGCTGAAGAAGATCACCCGTGACGGGTTCGAGGACGGGCTCTTCGAGGCCTGGCGCAAGGACCCCGAGTTCGTCACCAACCGCCCCGAGCGCGCGGGCGCCACGGTGCTGATCGCCGGCCCCGACTTCGGCACCGGCTCCTCCCGCGAGCACGCCGTCTGGGCCCTGCAGAACTTCGGCTTCAAAGCGGTCATCTCCTCCCGCTTCGCCGACATCTTCCGCGGCAACTCGCTGAAGAACGGGCTGCTGACGGTGGTCCTCCCGCAGGAGACCGTCGACCGCCTGTGGGAGCTGACCGAGGCCGACCCGGCCGCCGAGGTGACCGTCGACCTGGTCGCCCGGCAGGTGCGCGCGGCGGGAATCGAGGCGGAGTTCGAACTCGACGACAACGCCCGGTGGCGTCTGCTGGAGGGGCTGGACGACATCTCGCTCACCCTTCAGAACGAAGCCGACATCGCTGCGTACGAAAGCGCCCGGCCGAGCTTCAAGCCGCGTACGGTGCGCACCTGATTACAGCCTGATCAGGGGTTATTCGCCCCCGAGTGATCACACGGACAACACTGTGCCCCCCGCCCCACGGCGGGGGGCACAGCCGTGTGTTGAGGCCCCGTGAGGCGACAACTCGCCCCAGATGGCACAATCTGTGCATGGAACGCGACGGTCAACTGGAGCTCTACCAACTCGTCGCGGACCGGTTGAAAGAAGCACACACACGGGTGCGCACGCTGCAAGTCCCGGAGGGCGTAAGGATGGCGCTGTCCCGGAAGCTGTTGGTCGTCACTGCCGCGGCGAAACATGATCTCGCCGATGCGGCAAGGCGCCTGGACAGGTTGATGAAGGACCTCGACGAGGGTCGATTCCCTGAAGGCGACTGATGCGAAGGAACTCCGCAACGCGCTCTTCCGTTGCGGCACTAGGGTGATTAGCCCGTTTCGTGTTTGATTTGCGGTATATATCCGCCTAACGTGCGAAATAAGCTTGAACACATTCGTTCTGGCGAAGTCTCCGAAGGGGAAGACGTGAACAAGGCGCAGCTCGTAGAAGCGATTGCCGACAAGCTGGGCGGCCGCCAGCAGGCCGCCGACGCTGTCGACGCGGTACTGGACGCCATGGTCCGCGCGGTCGTCGCCGGTGACCGGGTATCGGTCACGGGCTTCGGCTCGTTCGAGAAGGTCGACCGGCCGGCTCGCTACGCCCGCAACCCGCAGACGGGTGAGCGCGTCCGGGTCAAGAAGACCTCCGTTCCCCGCTTCCGTGCGGGCCAGGGTTTCAAGGACCTGGTCAGCGGCACCAAGAAGCTCCCCAAGGGCGACGAGGTGGCCGTGAAGAAGGCCCCCAAGGGCAGCCTGACGGGCGGCGCTTCCGCCACGGTCAAGAAGGCCGCGGCGAAGAAGACCACCGCCGCCAAGAAGGCGGCCGGGAAGAAGACGACGGCGGCCGCGGCGAAGAAGACCACGGCGGCCAAGAAGACGACCCCCGCGGCGAAGAAGGCCGCCGCGACCAAGAAGGCGACGGCGGCGAAGACCACCGCCGCG
>NZ_JBHWJJ010000187.1:0-11990 GCF_042732005.1 Streptomyces sp. NPDC059851
CGGGCGGCCTGCGCGACGGCCCGCTCCAGCACGTCCACGGCCGCGCCGGTCCCGGTCAGCTGCGGCTGGAAGCCGCCGGCACGCCCGGTGCCCAGGACGCTGCCGTCCGCGCCGACCAGGGCCGCGTCCGTCTTGCTGTTGCCCGCGTCGATGGCGAGTACCGCCGCCCGCACCCCGGCGGGCGGCCGGCTCACGCCCACGGCAGGTACTCCTTGTTGTGCGCGAGGAGCCGGTCCGTCAGCCCCTCGGCCCGGTCGAACTGGCCGACCAGCGGGTGCGCGAGCAGGGCCCGGAACACCCTCTCCCGGCCGCCGCGCAGGGCCGCGTCCAGCGCCAGGTCCTCGTACGCCGTCACGTGCCCGATCAGCCCGGCGAACAGCGGGTCCAGCCGGGGCACGGCCAGCGGCACCGGCCCGGCCCGGTCGATCCGGGCCTGCACCTCGACGACCGCGTCGTCCGGCAGGAACGGCAGCGTCCCGTTGTTGAGCGTGTTCACCACCTGCACGGAGCCCGCTCCCGTGCCGTCGCGGCCGGCCCCGTTGCCGAGCAGGGCCGCCGCCAGGCCCACGGCCGCCTCCGAGTAGAAGGCCCCGCCCCGCCGGGCCAGCAGGGCCGGCTTCTCGTCCAGCGCCGGGTCGGCGTACAGGGCGAGCAGCTCCCGCTCCATGGCGGCCACCTCGGCGGCCCGCGACGGCTTCGCGCCGAGCTCGCGCACCACCTCGTCGTGCGCGTAGAAGTACCGCAGGTAGTACGAGGGCACCACGCCGAGCCGGTCCAGCACGGAGTGCGGTAGCCGCAGCTCGGCGGCGACGGCCTCCCCGTGGGCGGCGAGCAGCCCCGGCAACAGGTCCTCCCCGGCCGGACCGCCGCGCCGCACCCCCAGCTCCCAGGTGAGGTGGTTGAGGCCGACGTGGTCCAGGTGGAGGTCGGCGGGTGCCAGGCCCAGCAGGGCCGCGAACCTCCGCTGGAGCCCGATGGCCACGTTGCACAGCCCGACCGCCTTGTGCCCGGCCCGCAGCAGGGCCCGGGTGACGATCCCGACGGGGTTGGTGAAGTCGATGATCCAGGCGTCGGGGTTGGTCCGCCGGACCTGCTCGGCGATGTCCAGGACCACCGGGACCGTGCGCAGCGCCTTGGCGAGCCCGCCGGCGCCGGTGGTCTCCTGCCCGAGGCAGCCGCACTCCAGCGGCCAGGTCTCGTCGCCCAGCCGGGCCGTCTGCCCGCCGACGCGCAGCTGCAGCAGTACCGCGTCGGCGCCTTCGACACCCGCGGCGAGGCTGCCGGTGGTGGTCACCGTGGCCGGGTGGCCCTGCCGGGCGAAGATCCGGCGGGCCAGCGCGCCGATGAGCCCGAGGCGCTCAGCGGCGGGGTCGATCAGCACGAGCTCGCCGACCGGCAGGGTGTCGCGCAGCCGCGCGAAGCCGTCGATCAGCTCGGGGGTGTAGGTGGAGCCTCCGCCCACCACTGCCAGTTTCATGCTCACGGTCGCCGGCCTTTCAGTCGGGTCGGGTCGGGTCGGGGTGACGCCTTCGACGATGCCTTGCGGGCGGGGGATACGGGGTCAACGGCGGGAGGTGTCGAAGACCTCGTCGCGGGTGGCGGCGAGGGCGCTCTCCAGCGCGCCGCGCAGCACGGGCCGGTCGCGTACGGTCCCGGACACCAGGCGGGGCCGGGAGGGGGCGAGGTCGGCGAGTTCCACGGCGACCAGCTCGCGCAGGACGTCCCCGCCGGCGTCGTGCACCGCGCCGGAGAGGACCACGACCTCCGGGTCCAGCACCGCCACCAGGGACGCGAGACCGGTCGCCAGTGCGGTGGCGTACCGCCGGAGCAGCCGGAGCCGCGCGCCGTCGGGACGCGCCGCGGCCTGCCGGAGCAGGGCAACGGCCAGCCCGACCGGCTCCCCGGGCCCGATCGGCGCCCCGGACCCGGCTGAATGCCCCGGGGCACCGGGCGGCAGGGCGATGCCCAGCTCGGCGGCCAGTTCCGGCACCGCCTGCGCCCCGGCCAGCGCCTGGTAGCCGCCGGAGCCGACCCGCGTGACCTGCCGGACCAGGGGGTGCCCCGGCACGGGCAGGAACCCGACCTCTCCCGCGCCGCCGGTGGAGCCGCGGTGCAGCCGGCCGCCGAGCACCAGGGCGGCGCCGAGGCCCTCCTCGTTCCACAGCAGGACGAAGTCCCCGTGGCCGCGGGCCGCGCCCAGCCGCTGCTCGGCGACCGCGGCGAGATCGACGTCGTTCTCGTACGCGACCGGCATCGGCAGGGCCGCCGCCAGCTCCTCCCGGAGGGTGGGGGAATGCCAACCCCGCGGGAGGTGGTCGGCGTAGCGCAGGACTCCCGTGCCCGGGTCGAAGGATCCCGGGGTGGCCACGACCGTGCGGTGGACGTCGGAGCGGTGCAGCCCGGCAGCCGCCACGGCCTCGTCCAGGGCGCGGGTGAGCAGGCCGGCGGCCGCGGCGCCCTCGGGGTAGCGGAGGTCGTGGCTGCCGATCACCCGGCCGGTGAGGTCGGCGACGGCCACGGAGATCCGGCCCGGGGTGACGTCCGCTCCGGCGACGCGGGCGGCGTGCGGATTGACCGCGTACAGCTTGGCGCCGGGGCCGGGGCGGCCGGCGGTGGTGCCGCTCCCCACGACCAGCCCGGCGGCCTCCAGGCGGGCCAGTAGGTGAGAGGCCGTGGGCTTGGAGAGTCCGGTGAGGTGGCCGAGCCGGGTGCGGGACAGGGGGCCCTGGGCCAGCAGCAGGTCGAGTGCGGCGCGGTCGTTCATGGCGCGCAGGATGCCGGGCGTTCCCGGGGCGGGCGGCGACGGCCGGGAGCCGGGGCCGGAACCCTGGCCTGGGCCTGGGCTTGGGTCTGGGCCTGGGCCCGCGGGGCCGTGGCCGGGTTGGGAGGACTGGCCGGTGGACCGGCTGGAGGGCGTGCGGGAGGTCGTGCCGCTCATGGGCGCTCGCTCTCGTCCCGAGAACCGTCAGTTAAGTTTCCTATCGGTTTTCTGGGCCTGTCAACGGCACTGCCCCCGCAGGCGGTGGCCTGCGGGGGCAGTCTTCCGGAGCGCCTCGCGGCGGCTACTTCGTGATCCGGGGGGAGCCGGAGGCGGCCGGCGCCGGGATCGGGGCCGTGGCCTGGGCCTGCGGGGACGCCGGGTTGGCGAGGGCGGACGGCGGGGCCACGGACGCCGACGGGTCCGCCGGGGCCTCCTCCTCGTCCGCGGGCGGCAGACCGCCGATGATGCCGATGCCCGCCTCGTCGAAGGCCTCCTTGATCCGCCAGCGCAGTTCGCGCTCGACGGCGAACTGCTGGCCCGGCATGGTCTTCGCCGACACCCGCACCGTCATGGAGGCGAGCAGCACCTCCTCCAGGCCCAGCACCTCGACCGGACCCCACAGCCGCTCGTCCCACGGGGTCTCCTTGGCCATGGCGTCGGCGACGCTCCCGACCACCTCGCGGACCCGGGGGAGGCTCTCCGTGGGCTTGACCTGGATGTCCACGCCGGCCGTCGCCCAGCCCTGGCTGAGGTTGCCGATCCGCTTGATCTCGCCGTTGCGGACGTACCAGATCTCACCGTTGTCGCCGCGCAGCTTCGTCACGCGCAGACCGACCTCGACGACCTCGCCCGAGGCCACCCCCGCGTCGATCTTGTCGCCGACGCCGTACTGGTCCTCCAGGATCATGAACACGCCGGACAGGAAGTCCGTCACCAGGTTCCGGGCGCCGAAACCGATCGCCACACCGGCCACACCCGCGCTCGCGAGGAGCGGGCCCAGGTTGATGCCCAGGGCGCCGAGCACCATCAGGCTCGCCGTGCCCAGGATCAGGAACGACGCCACCGAACGCAGCACCGAGCCGATCGCCTCGGAGCGCTGCCGCCGGCGTTCCGCATTGACGAGCAGCCCGCCGAGCGCCATGCCCTCGACCGCCTCGGCGCCCCGGTTCATCCGGGTTATCAGCTTGGTCAGCGACTTGCGGACCAGCGAGCGGAGCGCGGCCGCGATCACCAGGATCAGGAGGATCTTCAGGCCCAGGTACAGCCATCCGGCCCAGTTCTCCTCGATGAAACTGGCGGCGTTCGTGACGCTCTCGTGGGCCTCCTTCACCGATGCGGCAGGGTCCGGTGTGTCGGCTGCCAGGGGCAAAAGGGCGGCGGGCCAGGGCACGGCGGGAACCTCCAGGTGTAGCGGTCTGCCCGTGAAAGGGGTGTGCCGGACAGGCCATCCACACTAACGGGGCATTCCCGTGACCCCGTTGCGTTGTTCGAGGGAGAGACCAGGCTCACCTGGGGATGAAGGAAGTGTGGTTGAAAACACCTCCGACCCGTTACGGCCGCGTGGTGGCGCTTCGACCAGCCGTAAGGAGAGACTGGAGAGCAGATCGTCCCGGCGCGAGCCACGCGCCGCCGGCGTACAAGGAGGCAGTCCGTGCCGCACGTCCTGGTCCTCAACGCGTCGTACGAGCCGCTCGGCGTCGTACCGCTCCGCCGCGCGCTCGTCCTCGTCCTGGAGAACAAGGCAGTCTCCCTGGAGGAATCCGGCGCCTTCCTGCACAGTGCGACCCGGGCCGTCCCCGCTCCCAGCGTGGTACGGCTCAAGCGCTTCGTGCGGGTCCCCTACCGGGGGCCCGTTCCACTCACCCGCCGCGCGCTGTTCGCCCGTGACGGTGGCCGCTGCATGTACTGCGGCGGCGTCGCCACGAGCGTCGACCACGTCATCCCGCGCAGCCGAGGCGGGCAGCACGTGTGGGACAACGTGGTCGCCGCGTGCCGGCGGTGCAACCACGTCAAGGCCGACCGCCACCTGGTCGACCTGGGCTGGCGGCTGCGCCACCAGCCGGCCCCGCCGTCGGGGCTCGCATGGCGGATCATCGGGACCGGGCACCGGGATCCGCGCTGGATGCCGTACCTCCAGCCGTACGGTGCGGACGACGCCCTGGACCGGATCGGAGCCGCCGCCTCCTAGCGCGGCGGCTCCGGCACGCGCAGGGCCCCGGCCGGCCGCCGGGGCCCTGCGCGTGCGGTGGCTCGCGCGGCACCGCCGCGGCTGCGGCCAGGGCCGTGCGCAGGACAGTCGGCGGCAGGGCAGCGACGGCAGGGCAACGACGGCAGGGCAGCCGGCGGCGGGGCAGGCGGTTGGGCCCGTCAGCCGGACGCTTCGGCGTGGAGCTCACCGATCAGGCGGGCGACGGCCTCCGGCTCGCGCAGCGTCGGATAGTGGTCGGAGCCGGCCAGCCGGACCAGGCGGCAGCCGGGGATCCGGGCCGCCATCTCCTCGTTGCAGCGCACGACCTCGACCCGGTCCAGCTCGCCCAGTGCCAGCAGCACCGGAGCGGTGATCTCCCCGAGGCGGTCGAAGGCGGGGGCGTCCTCCCGCTGCAGCCCGGCACTGGCGAACCAGGCGGGCAGCACCCCCCTCAGCCAGTCGGCAGCGACGGGATCCGCCTCGGGCGTGCCGCCGCCGGCCAGTCCCCACAGGCCGAGGCCGAGCCGGACGATGCCCTCCGTGTCACCGGCGGCCGCCAGCTTGCCGACCTGCTCGAAGAACCCCGGCGCCATCAGCCCCCCGTAGCCGGTGACCCCGGGCACGAACAGGGCGAGTCCCGCCACCCGGTCCGGGGCGGCCAGGGCCAGCCCGATCGAGGTGGCGCCGCCCATGCTGGAGCCGACCAGCACCGCGCGGGCCAGCCCGAAGTGGTCGAGGACCGCGGTCAGGTCCTCCACCTGGGAGTAGGGGGCGGTCGGCACGGGTGAGCGGCCGAAGCCGCGGGCGTCGTAGCGGATCACCCGGTGCCGCGCGGTGAGCGCCGGGAGCACCGGGTCCCAGACCGTCGAGTCGGCGACCCCGGGATGCAGCAGGACCAGCGGCAGACCGCCGGCCTCCCCTTCCGCGCCCCCGCCCGAATCCTCCGCCCAGACCTCGCCGTTGCCGACGGACACCATGGTTGCCATGATCCCCAGTCTGGCCCGCCGGCCGGCGCCCGTACCAGACCGGTTCCGGCCGGAAACCTCCTGATCCGGCCGCGGCATCCCGTCAGGGGACCACGGCGTAGGCCTCCGCCGAGAACAGGCTGCAGCCGTACTTCGTCGCACGCTTCTCGCAGGTGACCCGGACGAACCGGGCGTCCGCCGGGTCCAGGCGGACGGATTCCAGCCCGCCCCGGGATCCGGTCACCGTCGCCGCGCGCCGCCAGGACGACCCGTCCTGCGAGGTCTCCACGCGGTACGCCGACGGGTACGCGTCCTGCCAGTGCAGCACCAGCAGCCCGATCCGGGCCGGGGCCGCGAGCTCCGCCTGCCACCACACGCCGTCCGCCGCCGGGGAGGACCACCGCGTCGCGGCGTTCCCGTCCACCGCGGCGGAGGCGGGGAACGCCGGGGTCTCGTCCCCCGACGACGAGGCGCGCGCCGAGCGGAACAGGTCGGGGCCGCCCGTCTTCGGGACGGCGCGGACCGTCAGCACCCGGGTCTGCCCGGCGAACGCCACCGGCACCCGGTAGCCGCCCGCGGCCGTGCCCGCCGGAACCGTCACCGACACCGGCACTTGGACCCGGGTGCCGCGCGGGGCCTTCACCTCGGCCGGCAGCTTCACGGCGACGCCCTGTGGCGCCGTCGCCGTCAGAGGCCCCCGCACCTCGCCGGGCCGCAGTGCCGATACCTCCGCGGTGACCGTCTTCGCGGCCCCGCCGATCTCCACGTCCACCGACTCCGGCAGCTCGAACGTCGCCTCCGGCCCGTCCGCCAGCCACGGCACGACCCGGTGCACCACCGGGTCCTCCCCGGCCCACGACAGCCGGACCGCGTCCGCGACGACCCCGCCGACGTCCGCCTGGGTCCAACCCGACGCCGCCGCCTGGGCGACCTTGCGCCAGCCCCCGCCCGGCACGTGCACCTCCACGGCCGCGCCCCGCGTGCCCTCCGGCAGCGGGTTCGTCATGACCGTCACCGCCGACACCGGCCGCGCCGCGTCCAACCGGACCGTCCACGCGCCCGGCTCCCGCGACACGGTGCCCGTCTGCCGGGCCGCCCCCGTCCAGGCGTCCGCCTCCGCCACCGCCTTCGCCAGGAAGGCGTCCAGCACGGACTTGTCGACGCGCCCCGCCGCATCCGGCTCGGCCAGCTTCCGGCGGGCCTCCCCCAGCGCCTGCGAGGTCCGCCAGGCCGCCGCCCCGTCGCCGCGCGACTGGGCCCGCAGCAGGTCCACCGCCAGCTCGCCCGCCGTGCCGTACGCCGACAGCCGCGCCAGCCACGGCCCCGCCTCGCCGGACAGGCCGGGCAGCCGGTCGGGTGCCTCCCGCATGGCGGTGAACGCCGCCCGCAGCCGCTCCCCGGCCGCGGCGTCGCCCGAGCCGCGGGCCTGCCAGAACTCGTCCACCAACGGGCGCAGGTACGCCGACTCGGGCAGGGCCAGCGCCGAGGAGGCCGTGTTGCCGGCCAGTGCGGCCAGGGCCTTGCGGGCGCGCGGGTCCGGGCCGGCCAGTTCGGCGACGGCCGCCGCCCAGGAGTCCCCGGCCCGGTACCCGCCGGGGTTCCAGGCGAAGTCCGCGGCCGTGAACAGCGGGATCCGCGACAGCGAGGCCTGCTGCATCGCGTTGGCCAGGATTCCCGCCGAGCCGCCCGCGACCGCCGGCTCGCGTCCCGTGTACGGGCCGAGGAAGATCCGGCCCGGGTCCCAGTCGTTGACCGGGTAGTTGTCCATGGTGATCAGCGGGTGCTGTCCGAAGGCGCTGCGCGCCCCGGCCAGTTCCTTGCCGGTGATCGTGCGCGGCACCACGCCCACGCCCGTCCAGGCCACCTCCACCCGCTCGTCGAGCCGGTCGGCCAGGGCGGTGCGGTACTTCGTCGCGCCGTTCTGGTGGTACTCCGTCGGCAGCAGCGACAGCGGGGCGGCGCCCGGATGCCGTGCGGCGAGGTGCGCGGCGAGCTCGCCCGCGACCTCCGCGTGGGCCTTCGCGGCAGCCGCCGGGCCCGTCCCGTACCGGACCCGGTCCGCCCGGCAGCCCCACTCCGAGTAGCTGACGTCCTGGAACTGCACCTGGAACGCGCGGAAGCCCAGCTCCCACATGGCGTCCAGCTTCCGCGCCAGCGCTGCCCGGTCCGCGGCCGAGGCCAGGCACATCGACTGCCCGGGCGACACCGCCCAGGCCAGTACGACCCGGTTGACGCGGGCCCGCTCGGCCAGCTCCCGGAACTCCTCCTGCTGCGCCCGCGGGTACTCCGCGCGCCACTCCGTGGTGCGGTACGGGTCGTCACCGGGCGCGAGCAGCAGCCGGTTCTGCTTGGTGCGGCCCATGAAGTCCAGCTGCGCGAGCCGCTGCTCCTGCGTCCACGGCTGCCCGTAGAACCCCTCGGTGATCCCGCGGACCGGCGCGGCCGGCCAGTCCCGCACGCGCACGCCGGGCACCTTCGCACCGCCCGCCGCCAGCAGCTGGCGCAGCGTCTGCGCCGCGTGGAACAGGCCGTCCTCACCGACGCCGGCCAGCGCGACGGTGTCCCGGCCCGCGGCCTTGCCCACGGCCAGCCGGTAGCCGCCGCGGGGCAGGTCCCCGGCCTCGGCGGCGCCCAGCGCCCGCAGCGCCTCCTCGGCTCCGGGGCCGTCCAGCCGTACGACGGTGCCCCGTTCGGGTAGCGGTGCCCCGGGACCCGGCTCGTGCAGGATGCGTACGCCCGCCTCGCGCAGGGCGGTGCGGACCACGTCGACCGCGTACGGGTCGGCGTCGGGCGCCGCGACCAGGACGGCCTGGCCGTCCAGCGGCACCTCCCGCGCCGGGTCGGCGGCCATCGACTGCGGTCGCGGCCACACGGCCGGTCCTTCGGCGGCGGTGCGCTGGACGGGCGCGCCGGGGTCGAGCAGCGGGCCGGCGGCCGCGCCGGAGGGCGCGCCTCCCGGGGCGGCGGCCGCGCCGCCGCCGGTGCCGACGCCCGGCCCGGGTCCGCCGGCCGCGTCCGGTGCGCTGGACGCGATGAGGGAGCCCAGCGGTCCGGCGACCACTGCACCGCCCACCAGCGCCCCGATGACGGCGATGGCCGCCGCTGTGGTCCGCTTCCTGCCCCTGAGCTGCACGAAGCCTCCTCGTCCCGCCTGCGTCCCCCGCTCGTACGAACGAGCCCGAGCCCACCACCCGTGCGGGCGGAGTGTCAATGCGGGCGGGTGTTCTGACCCGGAACCGCCAGGAATGCCCGGCCGTGCGCTGGGTATGGCTGCGGTGTTGAACGGCGTTGTTCCCTGTTGCTGACCCGTAGTCACCGCCCGTACGGACGAAGGAAGGCCTGCCCCGTGGACACCGCCGCCATTCCGCCCGCTCCCGCAACCGTCGCCGCCCGCACCGGACGGGCCGGCGCAGCAGCACGGCGCCCGGTCCCGCTCCTGGCCCACCTGCCGGTCCAGGCAGGGCCCGCCGAGGGACCCCTCACCAGTGAGCCCCCGCTCGCCGGCGCCGCGCACGTCCCGCTGACCAGCGAGCCCCCGCTCGCCGACGAGGCACCCCTGACGAGCGAGCCGACCACACCCGCCGCGGCAGCCGCCGCCGGCGACTAGCCCGCCGGACCCTCCACACCGACCCAGGGACACACATGGACGACCTCGCCCGGCTCGCGGCGCTGCACGGCGTCGCCACCACCTACCAGCCCGCCGAGGGCGTCACCGTCCGGGTCCCGGAGGCCACGGTCGCCGCTCTGCTCGGCATGCTGGGGGTGTGCACCGACACCCCGGAGGACGTCCGGGCCGAACTCGCCGAGGCGGAACGGGCGGCGGCGGGGAGGCTGCTGCCGCGCGTGCTGGTGTGGTGGGCCGGATCCCCGCCGCCCGCCGAGCCGGCCGCCCTACCGGCGGGCACGCGGTTCCGGCTAGAGCTGGAGCAGGAGCAGGGGTGGGAGGGCGGCGGCGGGGCCGCCGAGGACGGTGAGCACGGCGCGGGCGGGGCGTCGGGTGCCGCGGCCGAGTGGCGGCCCGGCTCCGGGGCGGTCCCCCCGCTCGGCGTGCACCGGCTCCACGCCGAGACCCCCGACGGCCGCACCGGCACCGCCACCCTGATCGTCGCCCCGGAGCGGGCCCCGGCCGCGCCGGAGCGGACCCACGGGCTGCTCGTCCAGCTGTACTCCCTGCTCTCGGAGCGCTCCTGGGGCATGGGCGACCTGGGCGACCTGGCGGACCTGGCCCGCTGGGCCGGCCGTACGCACGGGGTCGGGTTCATCCAGGTCAACCCGCTGCACGCGGCCGTGCCCGGGACGCCGACCGACCCGTCCCCGTACCGGCCGTCCTCGCGCCGCTTCCCCGACCCCGTGCACCTGCGGATCGAGGACGTCCCCGAGTGGGCCGACTGCCCCGACCGCGAGGCCCTCGCCGCGCTCGCCTCCCGCGGCGCCGCGCTGCGCCGCGAGGTGCTGGAGAAGGGGGCCCTGATCGACCGGGACGCCGTCTGGCAGCTCAAGCGGGCCGCCCTGGAGCTGCTGTACGCCGTCCCGCGCACCCCCGAACGGGATGCCGCCTACCGCGCGTTCTGCGCCCGACAGGGTCCGGCCCTGGACGTCCACGCGACCTGGTGCGCCGGGCACGACGGCGAGGCCCCGCAGGAGCGCGCCGATTTCCACCGCTGGCTGGTGTGGCTGACGGACGCCCAGCTCGCCGCCGCCCAGGAGGCCGCCCGCGAGTCCGGCATGGCGGTCGGGATCGTGCACGACCTGCCCGTCGGGGTGCACCCGAACGGCTCGGACGTCTTCGGTCGGCCCCTGTACGCCACCACCGCCAGTGTCGGCGCGCCGCCCGACGCCTTCAACGCGCGCGGCCAGGACTGGGGCCTGCCGCCGTGGCGGCCCGACCGGCTGGAGACGACCCGCTACGCGCCGTTCCGCCAGCTGCTGCGCGGGGTGTTCCGCCACGCGGGGGCGCTCCGCATCGACCACGTGATGGGGCTGTTCCGGCTGTGGTGGATCCCGGGTGGCGTCCCGCCCGCCGAGGGCGCGTACGTCTCCTACAACGGGGAGGCGATGCTGGCCCTCCTCGTGCTGGAGGCGCACCGGGCGGGCGCCCTGGTCATCGGCGAGGACCTCGGGACGGTCGAGCCGGGGGTGCGCCGGGAGCTGGCGCGGCGAGGGGTGCTGGGCACCTCCGTGCTGTGGTTCGAACGGGACTGGGAGGGCGGCGGGGAGCCGCTGCCGCCCGGAGCCTGGCGGGCCGACTGCCTGGCCACCGCCACCACCCACGATCTGCCGCCCTCCGCGGCCAAGCTGGCGGGCAGCCACGTCGAACTGCGCGACCGGCTCGGTCTGCTGACCCGCCCGGTCGAGGAGGAACGTGCCGAGGACGCCGCCGACACCGCCCGCTGGCTGGACGCGCTCGCGGGGCTCGGCCTCGACACGAAGGGGGAGGAGGCCGCCGTCGCGGCCCTGTACGGGTTCTTGCTGCGCACCCCGGCGCGGCTGGTCGGGGTATGGCTGCCGGACGCGGTCGGCGACCGGCGGCCGCAGAACCTGCCGGGGACCTGGGACCAGTACCCCAACTGGCGGCTGCCGCTCGCCGACGCCGCGGGGCGGCCGCTGACACTGGAGGAACTGGCCGCCTCGCCCCGCGCGAACGCCCTGCTGAGCGCGGTGCGGGAGGGCGCGCGCGCCCGTACGGCACCCCCGGGCGCGCGCCTCGTTTAGGTGTTCGCTACGTTTGCACCGTGGACAACAAGAACGCCCTGCGCGCCGGTGCCGTCACGGCCGGATCGGCGCTGATGCTGCTGCTGATGACGTCTCCCGCGCTCGCGCTCACCCGCGACGACGGCGACGACCCGGGCCAGAGCATGAGCACTGCCGCGACCCTCGGCATGTTCGTGTTCCTGCCGATCGTGCTGTTCCTGGTCATCGCGGGTCTCGTGATGGTCCTCGACAAGTCCGACCGGCCGCAGAAGAAGCAGGCCTGAGCGGTGGCGGGCTCCCGCACGTGCGCGGGGCGGAGCCCTAGAAAACGAGCGCGGGCGGGGGGGGCGGGGTGTTGTAGTAGAGTGGGGGGCGCGCGGGGGCG
>NZ_JBHWJJ010000188.1:0-11796 GCF_042732005.1 Streptomyces sp. NPDC059851
GCCGCGGGCCGCAGCGGCACGCCCCAGGGCGCCGGCCGTTCGGGCGGCGGCCGCCCGGGCGGCACCCGCTCCGGCGGCGCCGGCCGCCGGTCTCCTGGTGGGGCCGCCTAGCGGACCAGGCGGGACTGGAGCTTCGCCAGGGTGCGCAGGTCCAGTCCCAGGCCCTCGGTCAGGTAGCCGTAGAAGCCGCCGTAGTCGGCTTCCAGCTGGACGTTCGCCGCGTCCAGGTAGTCGCCGCGGACCTCCTGGAGCGGGATCAGCAGGTCCGGGTCCTGCATCCGCCCGGACTGCTTGAGCGCCTCCCGCAGGCGGGCGTCGTACGCCGCCCGGAAGGTGTTCGACGCCAGGTAGTCCCGTTCGGCGGTCTCCTCCGGCACGGCCAGGGCGCGCAGCAGCACGTAGCCGAGCCAGCCCGTCCGGTCCTTGCCCGAGGTGCAGTGGAACAGCAGCGGCCCACTGTCCTCCGCCAGCTCGCGCAGGGTCGCCCCGAACTGCGCCCGGTTCTCCGGCGAGGTCACGAACGTGCGGTAGACGTCCCGCATGTAGGCCTCGGCCCGGCCACCGCCGAGGACCTCCTCCTGCCGGGCCGGGTCGCCGCTGCCGATCACGCTCACGAGGGTGGCGAACAGGCCGAGGTCGCTGACCGGGCGGGAGACCGGGGTCAGCCCCGCTGGCAGCCGGTCGGGGCCGTCGTACTGGACCTCCAGGGGGATGCGGAAGTCCACGACCTTCGCCAGGCCCAGCCCGGAGAGGGTGGTGACGTCCGTGGGCGTCAGCCGGTTCAGCGCGTCGGAGCGGTAGACCAGGCCCTGGCGGACCTGACCGCCGGTCCAGGTGCGGTGGCCGCCCAGGTCGCGGGCGTTGATCGCGCCCTGGAGGGGGATCTGGCGGATCGTTTCCGCCGTGGACCCGGCGCCGGACCCGGCCGCGTACCCCTGCTGCGCGGCCGCGGGCGGCCCCGCATGCGCGGCGGCGGGCACGGACGTCGCGGTGAGGGCGGCGACGCAGGCGAGCGCCGCGGTGACGGCCACGGCCGCCGTCGCGGTCACGGAGCGGGTTCGGGCACGGCTCATCGGTGTCGACTCCTGTGGCACATGAGGGGGATCACCCTGCCGGCGGCAGGGTGCCGGACGCGTGCAGCTGTTCCAGCCGGGCCAGCACGGACTCCGCCTCGGCCATGACCCGGCCGACGAGCTCCGCACACGACGGCAGGTCCTCGATCACACCGGCGACCTGGCCCGATGCCATGACGCCGAGGTCCGTACGGCCCTCGACCATGGACGCCTTGAGGAGCACGGGGGTGTTCGCGGCGAGCAGCACCTGGCTCCAGGACAGGTCCCTGCCGTGTTTCATCGCCAGCCCGTCGCGCACCATCCGCGACCAGGACAGGCCCGAAAGCCTGCGGAAGCCGGCGGCGTGCCGGACCGCCCGCAGCAGCGTCCCCGCCCGCCCCGACCGCTCCAGGGCGGCGACCAGCTCGGTGCGCAGCATCCGGTGCGGCAGCCCGTCCACGGCCCTGGTGACCGTGATGTCGTTGACGCCGGCCGCCAGGTAGCGGGCCTTGACGGCGTCCGGCACCGTCGAGTCGGACGTCAGCAGGAACCGGGTGCCCATGGCGATGCCCGCCGCCCCGTACGACAGCGCCGCGACCAGGCCGCGCCCGTCGTGGAAGCCGCCCGCCGCGACCACCGGGATGTCCACGGCGTCGATGACCTGCGGCAGCAGCACCGTCGTGGCCACCTCTCCGGTGTGCCCGCCGCCCTCGCCGCCCTGCACGATCACCGCGTCGGCCCCCCAGGCCGCGACCTTCTCGGCGTGCCGGCGGGCCCCGACCGACGGGATCACCACCACGCCCGCGTCCTTCAGCCGGGCGATGAGTTCCTTCGACGGCGCGAGCGCGAACGACGCGACCCGCACGCCCTCCTCGACGATCAGCCGCACCCGCTCGGCCGCGTCCCCCGCGTCCGCCCGCAGATTGACCCCGAACGGGGCGTCCGTACGGGACTTCACCTCGCGCACCGCCGCCCGCAGCTGCTCCGGCGTCATCGTCGCCGACGCCAGGACGCCCAGCGCCCCGGCCCGCGCCGCCGCCGACACCAGCCGGGGCCCCGCCACCCAGCCCATGCCCGTCTGCACGATCGGGTGGCGGACCCCGACCAGCCCGGTCAGTGCCGTCTCCACCGCCCTCAGCCCCGCACTTCCCGTTCGCGCAGGCCCTCCGGGTCGAGGACGTCGCGGATCAGCCGCAGCTCCTCCCCGGTCGGGCCGCGCGTGTACGGGACCTCGTCGGGCAGGGCCAGGGCGAAGCCGGTGGCCGCCCGGACCTCCTCGACCGTCACCCCCGGGTGCAAGGAGGCCAGCCGCATCGACCGGTCGGGCGTCGCGAAGTCGAAGACCCCGAGGTCGCTGACCACCCGCGGGATCCGGTGGAAGCGGGTCACCCCGGCCGCCGCCGCCCGGTCGTACCCGACGCCGCTGACCATGTCGACCCGTTCGACGAACACCCGCGGCGAATGCCGGGGCACCCAGTAGCTCACCGGGTTGTTGAGCGTGTTGACGGGCGCGCCGCGCACCCCGAGGAGCTGGCGGGAGGGCCGCTCCCAGTCGCCGATGCAGGAGATGTTCTGGTTGCCGAAACGGTCCAGCTGGCTCGCGCCCATCATCACGTGCCGCCGCCCGCCCGTGACCATCGTGAGGTGCCGGCGGTACGGCAGCCAGCCCTCCACCTCCCCGTCCGGCCCGACCAGCAGGGCTTCGCCGTCGGTCAGCAGCAGCTCGGGGGAGAAGGTCCGCCGTGCCAGACGGGCTCCCAGCGACGGGATCAGACCCATCGGGCTGGCGAGCACCTCGCCGTCGCCGCGCCAGGCCTCGGCGCAGGCGATCACGCAGTACTCGGCGCGGCTCGGGGCGGGGACGGCGGACGGGGGTACGGGGGACCGGGGCACGGGGGGCCGGGGGGCAGGGGACGGGGACGCGGGGGAGGGGGGTACCGGTGTGGTCAACGCTGCTCCTCGTGCCAGGCCCGGACCGCGCCCTGGTACGCCTGCTCGTCCGGCCCGGACAGGAAGCGGGCCGCGAACTCGGGCCAGGGGGTGGTCGCGTACAGCTTCTGGAAGGCCTCGTCGCGCCCGTGGTCGGGTACGCAGGAGGTGAAGTGCGCGCCGTTCGGGGTCTCCACGACCCCGGTGACGCTGTGCCGGCCGACCAGCAGGGACTGCGGGGGTCCGGCCTTGGCGAGGTCGGCGGTCTCGACGAGCTGCTCGCAGGAGACGTACGCGGTGTCGGCCGCCTCGCAGAACAGGTCGTCGAAGTACGGGTCCGGGCCCAGGTACTGACCGTTGCCGAACCGGTCGGCACGGTTCAGGTGGACGAGCGCCGCGTCCATCCGCAGGGCGGGCACGGCGACGAACTCCTCGCCGTCGGCGTACGGCGAGGTCACGGTCCGCAGGTGCGGGTTGACCCGCATGACGTCGGAGCCCAGGCCGGCGCGCACGGGTAGGAACGGCAGCCGGTTCGCGGCGGCGTGCAGGCCCCACATGAACATGGCCTCGTCGATCTCGGTCAGGGTGAGGGCGCCGCTCTCGCGGGCGGCGCGGAAGTGCGGCTCCAGCGGGATGGAGTCGAGGGTGGCGAAGGGGGCCACGAGGTGGCGGATCCGGCCGGCGGCCGCGAGCAGGCCGACGTCGGGGCCCCCGTACGAGACCACGGTCAGACCGGTGATCCCGGACCGGAGCAGTGCGCGCACCAGGGCCATGGGCTTGCGCCGCGACCCCCAGCCGCCGATCCCGAGCGTCATCCCGCTGCGCAGCCGTCCCACGACCTCCTCGGGGGACATCACCTTGCCGCTGTCGGCCGTCATGCGCTTCCCGCCCTTCCGAAGCCGTCGCGGACCCGGTCGGCCACCCCGCTGAGGTTGGCCTCGAACGTGAACCCCTGCTCGAAGCGGTAACTGCGGCGCACGTCCACCGGATCGACACCGTTGATCGCCGCCTTCGCCAGACGGATCAGGTACCCGTCCTTCCGGGCGATCTCGGCGGCCAGACCGAGGGCCGCCTCCCGCAGCCGCTCCCGCGGCACCACCTCCCACACCGACCCGTGCCCGTGCAGCTCGGCCGCGGTGGCGGTGCGCGAGGTGTAGTACAGGGCCCGCATCAGGTGCTGCGGGACCAGCCGGGCCAGGTGTGTCGCCGCGCCGAGCGCCCCCCGGTCGAGCTCGGGCAGCCCGAACGTGGCGTCCTCGGAGGCGACGATCGCGTCCGCGTTGCCGACGAGCCCGATGCCGCCGCCCAGGCAGAACCCGTGCACGGCCGCGACCACCGGCACCTCGCACTCGTACACGGCGGCGAACGCCTCGTAGCAGCCGCGGTTGGCGCCGATCAGACGGTCGTGCCCGGGGTCCCGCTGCATCTCCTTGATGTCGACCCCGGCGTTGAAGCCGCGGCCCTCGGCGGCCAGCACCACGCACCGGTGGTCCGGATCGCGGCCGGCCGCGCGCACGGCGTCCGCGAGCTCGTACCAGCCCCGGACGGGCAGCGCGTTGACGGGCGGGAAGTCGACGGTGACCAGTGCGATGCCCTTGCCGGGGCGTGAGGTGGAGACACCCATGAGCGCATCAGCTACCTTTCCACCAAACGTTTGTTAGGTGCTGGCGAGGAAGGTAGCAGCCCATGGAGCTCGACGGGAGGGTCGCCGTCGTCACCGGCGGCACCCGCGGTGTCGGCGCCGGCATCGCCCGGTCGTTCCTCGAAGCCGGAGCGGACGTCGTCGTCTGCGCCCGCCGCCCGCCCGACCGGCCGGTCACGGCGGCGGGCCGCACGGCCGCCTACGCCCCGCTCGACCTGCGCGAAACCGCCGCCGTACAGGACTTCTTCGACACGCTCGCCCGCCGCCGCGGACGACTCGACTGCCTGGTCAACAACGCCGGCGGCACCCCGTACCGGCCCCTGGCCGACGGCGGCGCCGAACGCCACGCCCGGGTGCTCGAACTCAACCTGCTCGCCCCCCTGACCGCCTCGCTCGCCGCCCACCCCCTGCTGCGCGCGGCGCGCGGCTCGGTGCTGATGGTCGGCAGCGTCAGCGGCGCCCGTCCCTCGCCGGGGACGGCTGCGTACGGCGCCGCCAAGGCGGCCCTGGAGCACCTGGCGCGCTCCATGGCGGTCGAGTGGGCGCCCGAGGTGCGGGTGAACACGCTGGTCCTGGGGATGGTGCGGACCGAGCTCGCGCACCTGCACTACGGGGACGCGGCCGGGGTCGCCGCGGTGGCGGCCACGGTCCCGCTGGGCCGGCTGGCGGAGCCCGCGGACGTCGGCGCGGCGGCGGTGTTCCTGGCCTCGGGCCGGGCGGGGTACGTGAGCGGGGCGAGCTTGCTGGTGCACGGGGGCGGCGAACGCCCCGCGTTCCTGGACGCGGCAACGGTCAACAAGGAGGAATGACATGGCGGACGGCACGGCGGGCGGCATGGCGCGGGGGCGGGTCGTCGCGGTCACGGGCGCGGGCCGGGGGCTGGGCCGGGCCCATGCCCTGGCGTTCGCGGCGGAGGGTGCGATGGTCGTCGTCAACGACCTGGACGTGGGCCGCGAGGGGGAGCCCGGCACCGGCGCCGGCGCGGGGGGCGCGGGCGGCCCGGCGGCGCGGGTCGTCGCCGAGATCCGCGCGCGCGGCGGGGAAGCGGTGGCGCACGGCGGCGACATCGCCACCGCGCAGGGGGCGGCCTCGCTGGTCGACCGCGCGCTGGACGCGTTCGGCCGGCTGGACACCCTGGTCAACAACGCGGGCTTCCTGCGCGACCGGATGCTCGTCAACCTGGCGGAGGACGACTGGGACGCGGTGGTGCGGGTGCACCTGAAGGGGCACTTCCTGCCGCTGAAGCACGCGGCGGCGTACTGGCGCGCGGAGGCGAAAGCGGGCCGCCGGGTCGCGGCGCGCGTGGTGAACACCTCGTCGGGGGCGGGCCTGGCGGGCTCGGTCGGGCAGGGCTGTTACAGCGCGGCCAAGGCGGGCGTCCTCGGGCTGACGCTGGTCGCCGCGGCGGAGATGGGCCGCTACGGGGTGCAGGTCAACGCCGTCGCCCCGGCCGCGCGGACCCGGATGACGCAGGAGGTCTTCGCGCGGACGATGGCGGCGCCGGGGGAGGGGAAGTTCGACGCGATGGCCCCGGAGAACGTCTCCCCACTGGTGGTGTGGCTCGGCAGCGACGCTTCGGCGGGGGTCACGGGCCGCGTCTTCGAGGCGGAGGGCGGCCGGATCACGGTGATGGAGGGCTGGCATCCCGGCCCCACCGCCGACCGCGGCGCCCGCTGGACCCCGGCGGAGGCCGGCGAGGCCGCGGCGGGACTCCTGGCCGCGGCCCGGCCGCCGTACCCGGTCTACGGGGCGCAAGCGGCACCGTGACAACAGGGCTTCGGGGTGCGGGGCTTCGGGCCGCAGGGCCACCGGGCCCGGACGCGACCCGGCCCCGGCCCCCTGGCGAGGGGTCGGGACCGGTCCGGCACTCGTGCGATGACGTATCACTACCCACTGCACCCCCTGGCCGAACCGCGTCGGGGGCGACAAGTTGTGCGGTGCATCCGACGGACGCGCGTGTTCCGGCCGACGGGCCGACCGGGCCGGCCGGGCCGACCGGGCCGGGCACGACCGGTGCAGGGACCGGCCCCACGCCTCGCGGACGAAGTCGACGGCGGTTCACCAGCGCCCCGGAGGGGCGCGGGGAACTGCGCGACCGGCCACGACGGGCCCGCAGCCGACGGCCGGCCCGTCGCGGCACGTCCCGCGGAGCGCTCAGGTGTCGCAGTCCAGGACCGTTCGGCACAGCCCGCACCGGGCCCGCAGCCGCCCCGCCACCGGCAGCCGGAGCCGCTGCCCGCAGACCGGGCAGTCGAAGGTCACCCGCAGCCCGCCGCCGTGCCGCTCGAAGCGGTACCCCGCGCCCGTCCCGCCCGTCGCCCCCCGGGCGCGGCGGTCCCGCGCGTACCGGCGGCGCTCCGCTCCGTGCGCCGCCGCCAGGGGGGCCCGGCGCAGGTCCCGGTCGGCGAGCGCGCCCCCGCGTACGTACGCCTCGTACGCCTGCGGGCTGGTGAACCGGGCGGACAGGTCCTCGCCCACCAGCACGGCCCGCTTGGCGAGGACGTACCCGAACTCCTCTGGTGTGAGGTAGCCCAGCTTCTGGTGCCCGAGCGCGTCCTCCCGGTAGGCGTCGAGGAGCAGCCAGCCCACCCCCAGCAGGGCGGCCGCGGTGTCGGTGAGGACCTCGTCGTCCGCGGTGCCGGGGAAGCGCAGGCGCAGCCGGTGCAGCAGGACGTGGGTGGCCTCGTGGGCCAGGGCTGCCGCCAGGTCGCGGCGGTGGGTGCGGAAGCGGTCGTTGACCTCCACGAAGTACTCGGGTCCGGCGGCCAGTTCGACGGTGGCCGCCTCCTGCATCGGCCGGAACGCGACCACCATCCGGGCGTCGGGCAGCCCCAGCGCGGCGACGACCGCGGACGCCACGCGGTGCGCCCCGAGGTGGAGGTCGTCGGCGTCGGTGAAGGCGGCGTCGGCGGGGGAGAGGCCCACGGCGTACGGCCGGATCCCGTCATCCGGCAGCCGCCGGAGCAGGGCGGTGATCGCCGCCCGGACGGTGGCGAGGTGGGGAAAGCCGTGCTCGACGGGGTTGCCCCGGCTGCGGTACGCGGTCATGCCGCACCTCCCGACGGTCGGTGTCCGAAAACGGGTCCTTGATGCCCGAGCAGCCCCGGGTGTGACATGTACGTGTCATTCACCCGATGACACGCACGGCCCAACCCCCCACGAAAGGCAGTGTGTTGACCGTGTCCACCCTCAGCACCTTCCTCAAGCGCACCCTCGCCGTCGGTGCCGTCGCCCTCGCCGCCGCCAGCCTCCAGCCCGGCACCGCCACCGCGTCCCCGGCCCCCGTCGTCGGCGGCACCCGCGCCGCCCAGGGCGAGTTCCCCTTCATGGTGCGCCTCTCCATGGGCTGCGGCGGCGCCCTCTACACGCAGCAGATCGTCCTGACCGCCGCCCACTGCGTGAACGGCTCCGGCAACAACACCTCCATCACCGTCACCGCCGGAGTCGTCGACCTCAACAGCAGCAGCGCCATCAAGGTCAAGTCCACCAAGGTCCTCCAGGCCCCCGGCTACAACGGCCAGGGCAAGGACTGGGCCCTCATCAAGCTCGCCAAGCCCATCAACCTGCCCACCCTCAAGATCGCCGAGACCAAGCAGTACGACACCGGCACCTTCACCGTCGCCGGCTGGGGCGCCACCCGCGAAGGCGGCAGCCAACAGCGCTACCTGATGAAGGCCAGCGTCCCCTTCGTCTCCGACGCCTCCTGCAAGAGCTCCTACGGCAGCTCCCTCGTCCCCGCCGAGGAGATCTGCGCCGGCTACGCCCAGGGCGGCATCGACACCTGCCAGGGCGACTCCGGCGGCCCCATGTTCCGCCGCGACGACAGCAACAACTGGATCCAGGTCGGCATCACCAGCTGGGGCCAGGGCTGCGCCCGCCCCAACTACCCCGGCGTCTACACGGAGGTTTCGACCTTCGCCTCCACGATCAAGTCCGCCGCGGCGAACCTCTGACCGACCCCGGCCCGGTGGGCGCCCCGCGCAGGGGCGCCCCCGGGGCGGGCACCCCGCGCACCGCCGGGACGGCCCACGCATCCTGATCGCCACCACCCCCGTCCCCGGCGAGTACGTCCGGGCGGGCGCCCCCGCCGGAGCGCCAACCTCCCTACGGGAAGACGCCGGCCCGACCGCCCCGGTTGACCGGACCCGCCCCGGCGCCGCCCCCCGCACCGTCTCACCGATCGGCCGACCGGTACCCGCCCCCCGGCCGCCACGTATTCTCGGTGACCATGAACAACAGCCACCCCGACGTGCCTGACGCCGACGTCACCGCAGAGCTGGCCCGCCTGCGCGACAGCATCGACAACATCGACGCCGCCGTGGTCCACATGCTCGCCGAACGGTTCAAGTGCACCCAGCAGGTCGGCCACCTCAAGGCCCGCCACCACCTACCGCCCGCCGACCCACAACGCGAGGCCAACCAGATCGCCCGCCTCCGCCAGCTCGCCGAGAGCGCCAAACTCGACCCGGCCTTCGCCGAGAAGCTCCTCAACTTCATCATCGCCGAGGTCATCCGGCACCACGAGACGATCGCTGCGCGCGAGGACTAGACGGCCAGGGCCCACCCTTCGGGCAGCATGGGCCCCATGTCCGCACTGACGCGCAACGAAGCGCAAGCCCGAGCCCGGCTCCTCGACGTCCACCACTACGCCGTCGCCCTCGACCTCACCGGCGGCGAGGACACCTTCGACTCCACCACCGTCATCCGCTTCACCGCCCGCACCGGCGGAGACACCTTCGTGGAGCTCAAGCCCGACGAGCTGCGCTCGGCCGAACTCGACGGCCACCCCCTGGACCCGGCCACCTTCAGCAGCAACCGCCTGCCCCTGACCGGCCTGGCCGAAGGCCCCCACGAGCTGCGCCTCGACACCCGCATGCGCTACTCCCGCACCGGCGAAGGACTGCACCGCTTCACCGACCCCGCGGACGGCGAGACCTACGTCTACACCCAACTGTTCCTCGACGACGTCCAGCGCGTCTTCCCGGCCTTCGACCAGCCCGACCTCAAGGCCGTCTTCGAGTTCACCGTCACCGCCCCCGCCCACTGGACCGTCCTCGCCAACGGCACCACCCACCGCACCGGCGACCGCGACGGCGACGGGGCCGGCATCTGGACCTCGGCCCCCACCCCCGTCATCTCCACCTACCTCGCCGCCGTCGCCGCAGGCCCCTGGCACAGCATCCGCACCGAGCACGCCGGCCTGCCCTTCGGCATCCACTGCCGCCGCTCCCTCGCCCCCCACCTCGACGCCGACGCCGACGAGATCCTCGCCGTCACCACCGCCTGCTACGACCGCTACCACCAGAAGTTCACCGAGCCCTACCCCTTCGACTCCTACGACCAGGCCTTCGTCCCCGAGTTCAACGCCGGCGCCATGGAGAACCCCGGCCTGGTCACCTTCCGCGACCAGTACGTCTTCCGCTCCGCCGTCACCGACTCCGAACGCCAGCGCCGCGCCATGGTCATCGCCCACGAAATGGCCCACATGTGGTTCGGCGACCTCGTCACCCTCCGCTGGTGGGACGACATCTGGCTGAACGAGTCCTTCGCCGAGTACATGGGCTACCAGACCCTCACCGAAGCCACCCGCTTCACCGGCACCTGGACCGAGTTCGGCATGGAACGCAAGCCCTGGGGCTACGACGCCGACCAGCGGCCCTCCACCCACCCCGTCGCCCCCGACGCCGAAGCCGTCCCCGACACCGCCTCCGCCCTCCTCAACTTCGACGGCATCTCCTACGCCAAGGGCGCCTCCGCCCTGCGCCAACTCGTCGCCTGGACCGGCGAAGAGGACTTCCTCGCCGGCATCAACACCCACTTCGCCCGCCACAAGTTCGCCAACGCCTCACTCGCCGACTTCGTCGACTCCCTCGCCGCCCACACCGACCGCGACGTCCACGCCTGGGCCGACACCTGGCTGCGCACCACCGGCATCGACACCCTCACCCCCCGCATCGAAGAAGGCCACGGCGGCTGGACCCTCACCGTCGACCACCACGGCACCCGCCCCCACCACATCGCCGTGGGCCTCTACGACCGCGAACCCGACAGCACCCTCGAAGCCAGGGAACCCCTCACCCTCGACCTCCCCACCGACGAGGTCCTCTCCGCCGACGGCCCCCGCCCCGCACTCCTCCTCCTCAACGACGGCGACCTCAGCTACGCCAAGATCCGCCTCGACCAGGTCTCCCTCGACACCGCCCGGCGCAGCCTCTGCGCCCTCCCCGACCCCCTGACCCGCGCCGTCGTCTGGAACTCCCTGCGCGACATGGTCCGCGACGGCGAACTCGACCCCGCCACCTACCTCGCCACCGCCGAGGCCCACCTGCCCCACGAAGCCGACCTGGCCATCGTCCAGGGCGTCCTCGCCTTCACCCGCGACAAGATCGCCGACCACTACCTCACCCCCGACCAACGCCCCGCGGCCCTCGCCGCGATCACCTCCATCACCCGCGCCCTGCTGCGCCGCACCGAGGACGGCACCGACCCCGGCATGCGCCTCGCCGCCGTACGCGCCTTCATCGACAGCGCCACCCAGCCCGACACCCTCACCGCCTGGCTGGACGACGACACCGTCCCCGGCGGCCCCGCCCTCGACCCCGAACTGCGCTGGCGCATCCTCGCCCGGCTCAGCGTCCTCGGCGCCGTCGACGAACCCGCCATCGACGCCGCCCTCGCCGCCGACCCCAGCGCCACCGGCGAGGAAGGCGCCGCCCGCTGCCGCGCCTCCCTGCCCGACGCCGAGGCCAAGGCCACCGCCTGGAACCGCCTCTTCCACGACGACAGCCTGTCCAACTACCTCTTCACCGCCACCGCCCGCGGCTTCTGGCAGCCCGAACAGGCCGACCTGCTGCGCGCGTACGTGCCCCGCTACTACCCGGACGCCATCGCCCTGGCCGCCCGCCGCGGCCCCGCCATCGCCGCGGCCGCCGCCCACCACGCCTTCCCCGCCCACGCCGTCGACTCCGACCACCTCAAGGCCGGCGAGGCCGCCCTCACCGACCCCGACCTCGTCCCCCGCCTCCACCGCGGCCTCACCGACCAGCTCGACGACCTGGCCCGCACCCTCCGCGTCCGCCGCGCCTGACCCCACACCACCACGCCCGGCACCACACGGCCGCCGCCCGGCACCACACGGCCGCCGCCCGGCACCACACGGCCGCCGCCCGGCAC
>NZ_JBHWJJ010000189.1:0-11686 GCF_042732005.1 Streptomyces sp. NPDC059851
GCGCCCTCGGTCTGGCCGTGGCACTCGCGGCGGCCTACGCGGCCTTCGCACTGATGCTGGAGGACATGCGCAGCGAGGAGGTCCTCCCGATCGGCCGCAGCGGACCGGCCCACCACGCCGTCGAAGGCGACCTCGCCGTGCAACTGCGCAACCTGGAACGGCAGGCCGGCGTCCGCCGCACCCTCTGAGGCCCGCCCGGGGCGCCCGGCCCGCCGCCCGGGGCGCCCGACCCGCCCGGGGCGCCCCTCCCCGCGCCCCGGGACCACCACCACCGCGCACCCACCACCGCGCACACCCACCCCACCCTCGTGCGTCCCACGCGCGCACGCATCCTCGAAAGGCGCCCTGTGCAGTTCGGAATCTTCTCGGTGGGCGACGTGACGCCCGACCCGACCACGGGTCGGACGCCCACCGAGCACGAGCGGATCAAGGCCATCACGGCCATCGCCCTCAAGGCGGAGGAGGTCGGCCTGGACGTCTTCGCCACCGGCGAACACCACAACCCGCCGTTCGTGCCCTCCTCGCCGACCACCATGCTGGGCTGGATCGCCGCCCGCACCGAGCGGTTGATCCTCTCCACCTCCACGACGCTCATCACCACCAACGACCCGGTGAAGATCGCCGAGGACTACGCGATGCTCCAGCACCTGGCCGGCGGGCGCGTCGACCTGATGATGGGGCGCGGCAACACCGGCCCGGTCTACCCGTGGTTCGGCCGGGACATCCGCGACGGCATCCCCCTCGCCATCGAGAACTACGCCCTGCTGCGCCGCCTGTGGCACGAGGACGTGGTGGACTGGGAGGGGCGCTTCCGCTCGCCGCTCCAGGGCTTCACCTCCACGCCCCGCCCGCTGGACGGCGTACCGCCCTTCGTCTGGCACGGCTCCATCCGCAGCCCCGAGATCGCGGAGCAGGCCGCCTACTACGGCGACGGCTTCTTCGCCAACAACATCTTCTGGCCCAAGGACCACTTCCGCCGGCTCATCGACCTCTACCGGCGCCGCTTCGCCCACCACGGCCACGGCACCCCCGAGCAGGCCGTCGTCGGCCTCGGCGGCCAGGTGTTCATGCGGCGCAACTCCCAGGAGGCCGTACGCGAGTTCCGTCCCTACTTCGACGCCGCTCCGGTCTACGGGAACGGACCCTCGTTGGAGGAGTTCACCGAGCAGACCCCGCTGACGGTAGGCAGCCCGCAACAGGTGATCGAAAAGACGCTCACTTTCCGCGAGACCTTCGGGGACTACCAGCGCCAGCTGTTCCTGATGGACCACGCCGGCCTGCCGCTGAAGACGGTGCTGGAGCAGCTGGACCTGCTCGGCGAAGAGGTAGTGCCGGTGTTGCGCAAGGAGTTCGCGGCGCTGCGCCCGCAGGGCGTGGCGGACGCCCCCACGCACCGGGCACTCGTCGCCCGCCGGGCCGGCGAGGAGCAGCGGGCGGGGGCGCAGCAGTGACCACGGTGCGCCTGACCGTCGTGACGGCCGGCCTGAGCGTCCCCTCGTCCAGCCGCCTGCTGGCCGACCGGCTCGCCGCCGCGGTGGAGCGCAGGGCGGGCGACTCCGCCGGGACCGTGGAGACCACCGTGGTCGAACTGCGGCCGCTGGCCGTCGACATCGCCCACCACTTGGTCACCGGCTTCCCGCCGCCCGCACTGGCAGCAGCCCTGGAGGCGGTGGCGGCGGCGGACGGGCTGGTCGCCGTGACCCCGGTCTTCGCCGCCTCCTACAGCGGCCTGTTCAAGTCGTTCGTCGACCTCCTCGACCGGGAGGCGCTCGTCGGCACACCGGTGCTGCTCGGCGCCACGGGCGGCACGGCCCGGCACTCCCTGGCCCTGGAGTACGCGATGCGGCCGCTCTTCGCCCACCTGCGGGCCGCGGTGGTACCGACGGCGGTGTTCGCCGCCCCGGAGGACTGGGGGTCGGCGGGCGAGGGCCGACGTGCCGCCTTGGCCGGCCGGGTCGAGCGGGCCGCCGGCGAGCTGGTCGCGCTGATGCCGGTCGCCGGACGCGCGCCCTCCACGGGCGGGGGCGGGGACGCGGAGGAGGTGGTGCCGTTCGAGGAACAGCTCGCGGCGCTGCGGGGCGACCTCGGGTGAGCGCACCCGGCCGTGCCGGCAGCCGGAGGTCGGCCGGGGGCCGGCCGCTCAGCCGGTGCCGGCCGGCCCCCGGGACGCCGTCTGCCACTCCCGGGGCGACATCCCGTACGCGGCGCGGAAGGCCCTGCTGAAGTGCGAGGGGCTCACGAAGCCCCAGCTCTGCGCGACCGCCGACACCGTCGGCCCGTTCCCGGAGCCGCGCGACAGGTCCCGCCGGCACCGGTCCAGGCGCTCGCGGTGCATCCACCGGCCCACGGACGTCCCCTCCGCCTGGAAGAGCCGGTGCAGGTGGCGCACCGAGATGTGGTGCGCGGCCGCGATCCGCTCCGGGGACAGCCCGGGATCCGCCAGGTGCTGCCGGACGTACTCCTTGACCCGGACCAGCATGCCCCGGGCGGCCTCCGGCGCCCGCGGGTCCAGCCGGCCCTGCCGTTCGCGGACCAGCACCGCGAGCAGGTCGGCGGCGGTCAGGGCGAGCCGGTGGCCGGTGTCCGGGGCGAAGCCGGACGCCTGCTCCGCGAGCCGGGCGAGGTAGCCGGCGAGTAGTCCTGCGGTCCCGGACCGGCCGTCGAACAGGGTTCCCGTCACGGCCCTGAGGTCGTCGTCCGAGACGCCGATGTCCTCCTTCGGCAGGCGGAACGCGGTGAACCGGAAGTCGTCCGGCTGCTCCCGGCGGTACGGCTGGCCGGCGTCGGAGCAGGTGAACGTACCCGGCACGACCAGCGCCTGCCGTCCGTGCTGGGTGAGCCGTGCGGTGCCGCGGTGCTGGAGGGTGAGGGTCACGTACTGTCCGCCCCCCTGCGCGATGCGGCGCCGGTTGCGGGTGACGGACTGCGGGCCGGCCTCGACCTCGGAGATCTGCAGGGAACCGACGTGCTGGCTGACGATGGTGCCGACCGCGTGCTCCCGTTCGTGGAGGGTGACGTCCAACGGGACGAAGGTGCCGGAGACCAGGCTGTGCCAGTGGTCGGCGCGTTCGGTGACTGACGGGGCTGCAGTGGTGGTGACCTGGGGCAACGTGACTCCGGGAGGGTGCGCGGTGGGTTCGCACCCACTCTCGGATCACCGGCCGCCGGTGCCATCCGTCAAGTGACTTGCCCCGTGTACGTCACACCGTCGCCGGGCGCCGGCACCGGCCGTTCCGGCACCGGCCGTTCCGGCACCGGCCGTCCGGTCAGTGGGCCGCCGCCGCGTCCTCCTCGACCACGTCCCGCAGTTGGCTGCGCGAGGTGACGCCCAGCGCCGGGAACGCCTGGTAGAGGTGGGTACCCACGGTGCGCGGGGACAGGAAGAGCCGCTCGCCGATCTCACGGTTCGTCAGCCCCTGGGCGGCGAGCCGAACGATCCGCTGCCGCTGTGGCGTCAGGGAACGCAGGGCGCTGTGCCGGCCCGACTCGACGGTCACGCCGGCCGCCCGCAGCTCCGCCTCGGCCCGCCCGCTCCAGTGCACGGCACCGAGGCCGTCGAAGATCTCCCGTGCCTTGGTGAGCGCCTCGCGGGCATCGGCTATCCGGCGCTGCCGGCGCAGCCACTCGCCGTACTCCAGCCAGACCTGGGCCCGTTCGAACGGCCACCGCTGCCCCGTGGGGTCGGCCAGTGCGGCCAGGAACAGGGGCCCGGCCTCCGCCGGGTCGGCGAGCAGTGCGGCGGCCCGGTCCATCGTCTGCCGCAGCCGGGCCGAGGCCCCGTTGCCGACCTCGGCGGTCACCCGCTCCAGTACCGTACGGGCCTCGTCGGCGTGGCCGGTCAGCACGGCGGCGGCCGCGTGGTCGGCGACCGCGTAGCAGGAGAGGTGGTGGTGCAGGGGGACGCCCGCGGCGTCGAACAGGCCGCGCAGGTGCCGGTGGGCGGCGGCGTGGTCACCGAGGGCGGTGGCCGCCAGGCCGGCGGCGCGGCGGGCGCGCACCACCGTCCCGAGCGCGCCGGCCGGCTCGGTCACGGCCAGCGCCGCCGCCGCGTGCCGGAGCGCCGGCCCCGGCTCGCCGGTGAGGGCGTGCAGGGTGGCCAGGACCGTCAGAGCCCGTACGGAGCCGAGGGTGTGCTCACCCTCCAGGAACCGTGCGGCGAGCCGCTCGACGCCGAGCCGTGCGTCCGCCCACCTGCCGCAGTCCACGTTCGCCCAGGCCAGGTCGGCGGCGGTCATCCCGGCGTGGAAGGCGTCCGCGTCCTCCCACTGCGGGTTCACCAGCTCGCCGAGCAGGCTCACCGCCGTCTCCGTCTCGTCGAGCACCAGGCACAGCACGCCGAGGGTGTGCAGTTCGGTGGGGAGCCGGCCGGGGGCCGCGGCGACCGCGGGCAGCCGGTCGCGGATCGCGGCGCCGTGGACGAACGGGTCCGTCACCCCGAGGTCCCAGAGGTGGAAGGGATGGGCGGCGATGTCGCGCGTGTCGCGCCGGTCCAACAGGTCGCGCACACGCACACGTTGCGCGGCGGAACCCGAGTGGTAGGCGATGCCGGTCGCGATCGTGGACACACCGGCGCCGATCGCCGCCGGGTGCATCAGCCCGTCCGAGTCGACCAGCGCGAACGCCCTCTCCATCCGCATCGTCAGCATGGCGACGAGGCCGCTGAGCCCGCAGATCCACCCCGTGGTCATCGGGTCACGGTTCGCTTCGAGGGCCTGCGAGGCGAGCGCTTCCGCCTGCCCGAGGTCGCCGACCAGGACCGAGGCGTACGCCGCGGTGGCCAACCGGCGGGTCCGGTCGGCCGGGTCGGTGCCCAGCTGGGCTGCCCGCTCCAGACCGGCGACCGCCTCCGCCATGGCCCCGCGCGCCACCGCCCGCAGTGCGGTTTCCTCCAGTGCGCCGGCGACCGACGCGTCGGGCGCCACGGTCGCCGCCGACAGCTGCCAGGCCCGCCGGTCGGGGTCGCCCTGGAGTGCGGCGGCCAACGCCAGGTGGGCGCGCCGGCGTTCGGCGAAGGGCGCGGCACCGTAGATGGCGGACCGGATCAGCGGATGGCGGAAGTCGATGCGGTCCGCGTGGAGGCGGATCAGGCCCGCCTGTTCCGCCGGCTGCCAGACCTCCACGTCCGTGCCCGCCGGCAGCGCGGCCATCACGTCGGCGAGGGCCGCGCCCTCCGCCGCCGCGGCGAGCAGCAGCGCCTCGCGGGACGCCGCGGGCAGCTCGCCCACCTGGGCGGCGAAGGTGCGTTCCAGCAGGTCGGTCACCGGCACGTGGCCCGTCGCCGGCAGTCCGCCGTCGTGCGATGCCTGCCGGGCGAGCTCCACCAGGGCGAGGGGGTTGCCGGCTGCCGTGTCGAGGAGCCGTCGGCGGGCGGGGCCGACCGGGGCGTCCGGCTGGGCACTGAGGAGTTCCTCGGCCTCGGCCGGCGGCAGGGCCGGGACCACCAGCTCCGGAACGGACCGGTCCAGCCAGTCGGGGCGGTGTGTGCCGCGGGCGGCAACGAGCAGCCCGATGGGCTCGCCGGCGAGGCGCCGCGCGAGGAAGCCCAGGACTTGGCAGCTGCCGTGGTCGAGCCACTGGACGTCGTCGACCACCAGCAACAGACGCCTGGCGGAAGCGAGTTGCGAGGCAAGGGTAAGCACCGCGAGGCTCATCATCATGAGGTCCGGCGGCGCGGGGTCGTCGCCCAGGCCGAAGGCGCTCAGTAGGGCGGCGCGCTGCCGGACGGGCAGGCCCTCCGCGCGGTCGAGGACGGGGAGCAGCAGCTGGTGCAGGCCGGCGAAGGCGAGTTCGGTCTCGGCGGCGTTGCCGCGCACCCTGAGTACGGTGGTGCCGGCGGCCGAGGCCGCCTCGACCGCCGAGTCGAGGAGGGTGGTCTTGCCGACCCCGGGCTCCCCGAGCAGCAGCAGCGACGCAACGGGCCCGCTCGGCGCGAGCGCTTCGGCGATGACCGCCCGCTCCCTCTGACGTCCGATCAACTCATGTCTCCTGAACTTGTCACGCTCGGTGCCGTGCGGCGTTCGCCGTATCACGAACGCGCAGGCCAGAGCATAACTCAGCGTGAGCATCGGTATCGGTGCGGAGCACTCCGGCGGGCGGCCGCGTGGTCGGCGACCGGGACGAGGAGGCCGGCCGTCTCCGCCCTGTCCGAGGTCGCACTCACACGAGCGGGTTTCCGGCCCTGACCGGCAAAGCAGCGCGGCCTTCGCTGTCGCGCCGAGACCGCGACGGCGACAGCGACGGCAGTGTCACCCGCTCTCGTTGAGGAAGTCGAGGAGGATCTGACGGCTCGTCTGGGAGACGAGGCTGCCGTAGGCGTCGTCGAAGGCGTGCTCGGCGAAGGGAAGTTCCTTCACCGTCGTGTCCACGCCCTTGGCCTGGAGAGAGACGCCGAACTCCTTGATGGTTTCGGGGCGGGCGCTGCGGTCGCGGTCTCCCACGACGAGCAGGGTGCGCTGCAGGCCCTCTCGGATGTCGCTGGTCGGGGAGACCTCGCGGTAGCGCTCGGGGTAGCGGGCGGGTGTGCCGCCCGTGAAGAGCTCTGCGGCCTCACGGCTGCCGGCAACGTCTTCCTCCCACATGCCGTCGACGTCGGTGCCCGGGTAGAAGCCGACCACGGAGGACGGGGGCTCCGGTGTGGTGCCCTCGGTGGCCCGCATGGTGCCGTTCTGGAGGCGGTAAGCCGTATTCATCGCGAGCGTGCCCCCGGCCGACATGCCGCCCAGCGAGATGCGGGAGGAGTCGATGCCGTACTCGTCGGCGTGGGCCTGTGTCCAAGCCAAGGCGGTCACCAGGTCCTGCGGGGCCTTGTTCCATGTGGGGCGGTCGGGGGTGGCCAGGCGGTAGTCGACGGCAATGACGGCCACACCGTGGTCCGCCAGCCAACGGCCGGTGCCCCGCAAGTCGCTCTTGTCGAAGGTGCGGAAGCCTCCGGCATGGGCGAGCACGATCGCCGGCACCTTGCTGCCCCGGCTCCCCGTGGCCAGGTACACGTCCGCTTCGAGCGCCTCGCCGTCACGGGTGGCATAGATCTGCGTCGTGTCCGGTGCGGCACCGCCGGGGAAGGCCAGCTCGCTGAAGACCTGGCTGAAGGAGACCTCCGTACCGGCGTCGCGCGCGGCGGTGAACTGTATGCCCCCGATCCCCAGAGCGGCGATGGCCGACAGTGCGGTCACTGAGGTGAGCACGCGCCCCCAGCGCACCAAGCCGCCACGCAAAGCCAGGGCTCCCAAAGCGGTGCCCACCAGGGCGAGGAGCGCCACGTGGAAGGGGTACTGTCCGCCGATGACCGGGCCGATGACTCCGGCCTTGGGGATGGCCGGAAAGTACGCACCCAACATGATCACAGCTACGAGGGAGGTCAGAGCCGAGGCGATCGAGGCGAGAACGACGCGTAGGGACCTCTTGACCTTGCCGGGAGGCGAGGGCCGGGAGGTAGGTACCGGGCATAGGGCTGTGGACATGGTGGCGTTCCTTGCAGATGTGGGTCGCGGGAGGACAGTCCTCCGAACACGGCTCCACAAGGTTCGCTTTCCGGGCCGCCGGTCTGCGTCCCCCGGAGGGGCCAACCCGCGGCGTAGCCCTCCAGAGCTACCCGAGAGTGCACGGAGGTGCGCGACCCGTGCCTGCTCGGCCGCCTCCTCCGCGTCGATCGCGCATCGCGCGGCGGCCCGGTACCGCTGGAACGCGAGCGTCAAGAAGAGTCGTCGGAGTCGGCTGCGAGCGTCTTCCCCACGGCCCCTGACCGGGTGACGCCGTCGACCGCCACACAGATGCCAAAGACACGATCGTGGCCGGTCCAGCCGTTGACGCGGCCACGGTTGTTGCTGATCTGCACCCGCTTCCTGGCGGGGTCCACGGACGAAACCAGGTGAAGGTAGACCGTCCCGGCGACCCGGGCGAGAACGATGTCCCCGACCTCCAAAGCCGACGGGTCGACCGGAGCAACGACCACCTGCTGCCGACTGCGTATCAGCGGGACCATCGAGGAACCGCTGGGCCGGAACGCCACGGTGGCTCCACCAGCAACCCTGCCTGCCACTGCATCCAATGCGCCCATCCGACGAGCCTGGCAGATCGCACTGCTTCCCCCCACCGATTTGCGGCGCCTGATGCGGCACTGGAGGCGAGGCAGGCACGGCAACGCCGGTCCAGACGCTCCCCCGGACCACATCGAAGACGGCGCCAGGGCGGAGTCCGGTCTCGTCGAGTGAGGCCGGTCCTGCCACCGGACGGCGGATTCGAACGCGGTGTCCGTGGTGATGAACGAGGTCAGGGGCCGGGCCGGCTCCCGATAGCGGGGCAGTGTGGGCGGCCCAGGACCACTGGGCCGGCAAGATCACCCGACGTAACGAAGAACTACTGCGTGGCGGTTCGGAGGGAGGGCATCCGGTGGGCGGCGTTGCCGGGGGCGACCAGGCCGGTTTCGTAGGCGAAGACGGCGGCCTGGGTGCGGTCGCGAAGCTGTAGTTTGCGCAGGATGCGGCCCACGTGGGTCTTGACCGTCTCCTCAGCGACGACCAACTCCCGGGCGATCTCCGCATTGGACAGGCCCTGCGCCACCTGCCCGAGAACTTCGGTCTCCCGGTCGGTGAGGGCATCGATGCGCACGCCGGTCGGCTGCTTGGCGCTGGGACTCACACGGGAGAACTCTTCGATGAGCCGCATCGTGAGGTCGGGGGCGAGCAGGGCCTCGCCCTGGGCCACCACCCTTACGGCTTCCGCGAGCTGGATGCCGGAGGCGTCCTTGAGGAGGAAACCGGAGGCCCCGGCGCGCAGTGCCTCGTATACGTACTCGTCGAGGTTGAAGGTGGTCAGGATGAGGATCTTCGTCGAAGAGCCGGGGGCGGACGTGATCTGGCGGGTGGCCCCGATGCCGTCCAGGCCGGGCATCCGGATGTCCATCACGATCACGTCGGGCGCCAGCTCCTCGGTTCGGGCGACGGCCTGCACGCCGTCCTCGGCCGTGGCAACGACCTCGATGTCCGGCTGGGCGCCGAGCAGGACGGAGAAGGCGTCCCGGACCATGGCCTGGTCGTCGGCGATGAGCACACGGATGGTCATGCGTAGGTCTCCTTTTCGGCGACGGCGACGGCGACGGCGACGGTGGCCGCGACCGCGACGGCGCCGGGGGGAGCGGCGGCGGGCTCGGGCGTAGGCACGGGCACGGGGCAGGTCGGCAGCACCGCGCTCACCTCGTAGCCGCCGTCGGGGGTGGGGCCGACGGCGAATTCGCCACCGAGCATGGCCACGCGTTCCCGCATGCCGATGACACCGTGCCCGGCACCGGGTGAGGGGGCGGCGGGCAGCGCGGCGGGCCCGTTGACGACCCTCAGACACAATGCCTCACGCGCGTAGCTGAGTTCGATGCTCGCCTCAGCACCGGGGGCATGGCGCAGAACGTTGCTGAGGGCTTCCTGGACGATGCGGTAGGCAGACAGTTCCACGCCCGGGGGTAGATGACGGGCGGTGCCCTCGATCCGAGCGGTGGTGCGGAGGCCGGCAGCCCGCACGTTGCCGAGCAGCCCGTCGAGCTGCGCCAGGGAGGGCTGCGGGCTGGTGCCGGTCGTGCTGTCGCCGGGACCGTTCGACCGCAGGAGGCCGAGCATCTGGCGCAGTTCGGCCAGCCCCTCCAGCGCGTTGGTCCGGATCGAGGCGAACTCGGTGACCAGTTCCGCTGGTGGGGCCTGCACCCGATAGGGCGCGGCATCGGCTTGGATGGAGATGAGTGAAAGGTGGTGGGCCACGACGTCGTGCAGCTCGCGGGCGATCCGAGTGCGCTCCTCCAGGACAGTGCGCAGCGCCCGTTCCCGGGCCGTGGCGGCGATCTGCTCGGTGAGGCGTGCATGGTCCTCGCGGCGGCCGCGCACCACGGCTCCGATGAGCAGGGCCAGAGCGAACAGCGTGAGGGCTCCGGTGATCATCGTCCAGGACCCGACGGTACGGCCGGACGCCTTCAGCCCAACGGCCAGCAGGGTGCTGAGTACGGTCGTGGTGGTCGCCGAGAACAAGCGCACCCGCAGGGCGAGGAGGAAGAGGACCCCGGCATGCACCATCCACACGTAGATCTGGGTGTCACGGGTGGGCGGATACACCAAGGTGATGCCGGTGACGAAGGCCATCGACAGCCACCAGGCGGACGCCGGCCAGCGCAGGGCCAGCACCAGCATGGCCGCGTGCCCGATGGCCAAGGCCGGGGCGGTCGGACTCGCTGAAGCGGCGGCCGTCAGAGCGGCTGCGAAGCACACGAGGCTGTGGGGTAGCCAGCGCAGCCAGCGTGGCCAGGCCAGCGGAGGCATGGGGTGGCCCCGGAGGGAGATGAGATCAGCCCGCAGGATGCGAAGGCCGGGGCGGTCTGCCATCGCAGCGGTCGTCTCGGACACGTGTTCATTATCTGATATCGCCAGTACTTCACTGTTCATCCGTACCGAACATACGGCGCAATCCCTTGGCCAGCGTCCCGCTGGAGAGCCATATCGGTATGTAGCTCTCCAGGGGGACGACACGGATGACACCGAGGAACACCCGTAGACGGCTGCCTCGCCGAGACGGGCCCGACCATCAGGTCCGCCCGATCAGCACGAGTCCACGGCTTCAACCCGGAGACCAGCTGGAGTTCGTGATGCCCCGTGGGGCACGGTGGGGGCATGACTCCGTACGAGACGATGCCGTTCCACCTTGAGACCGAGCGGTTGATACTGCGGCCGTGGGCCGTGTCGGACGCCGCTGACTTCTGCGCCCTCCTCTCCGAACGCGGCAACGGGACACCCGCGGTTGAGCACATACGGACGTCCATCGCGGAGCTGCTCAGTGCCACGGCGACTACGGGGATCGCCCTGTTGCCCATTCAGCGTCGTGACGAAGGCGACTTCATCGGTTACTGCGGGCTGATCACCGGCCGCGCCACCGTAGAGGAGCCTGAGATCGCGTATGAGCTGTTCCAGCGGGTGCATGGGCGCGGCTACGCCACCGAGGCGGCCGGCGCGGTGCTCGATGCCGCCATCGCGACCGGGCGGAAACGGCTCTGGTCGACCGTCGGCGCATGGAACACACCGTCGCTCCGTGTCCTTGAGAAGCTCGGGTTCGAGCGGGACCACGTCTCCATGGAAGACAACGGTGAGGTGGTCTGGCTCACCCGCTCGTTGCCGTGACGCGAGAGCACGCTCCCGGGGCTCGTGACTGTGGTTCGGCGCCAGGTCGAGTCAGGCAGCAGTGGCGGGGAAGACCCGGCGTCAGCCACGAAAGGTGGCCCGGAGGCGTTCGCCCGGCGCTGGGAGGGCCGTCCACCGTGTTGCAGCCTCGGCAGGTGCGGACGGTCGTCGCGCCGTTCGGCACCGGCCTTCAGCAGGGACGCTCGTATTCGATTTGGGTGAGCGGGTTGCCGTCGCCGAAGTCGAGGGCACGTTCACGACCCGATTCGGAGAAGCCGCACTTGGCGTAGAAGCGGCGGGACCGGGGGGTGTCGCGGAGAGTCCAGAGGTGGACCTGGGGGAAGCCGGCCTCCCGCAGGTGGCGCAGCGTCTCGGCCATCAGGACGGCGGCCACGCCGCTGCCCCAGCCGTCGGGGTGGCCGTAGAAGCTGTAGATCTCCGCGAGGCCGGGCCGGCTCGCGGACGGGACGGCGTAGGACATGGCGAGGGGGCGGCCGTCGAGGGCGGCGAGCAGGATCGTTTCCGGGCCGTCCGTGATC
>NZ_JBHWJJ010000190.1:0-11547 GCF_042732005.1 Streptomyces sp. NPDC059851
CACACCACAACCCATTATCACCTTCTCCCCCCCACTGGCCGGGGCCCCCCCCCGCCCCCCCCGGGGCCGCCCCCCGCCCCTCAAGCCGTCCGTACGGGCGTCACAGCCGCGCCCGCACCGCCTCCACCAGCCGCACCACCGACGTGTCGGCCACCGCCGGCACCTCCTCGTACGGGAACCAGCGCAGGTCCAGCGACTCCTCGCTGATCTCCGCCACCGAACCCGCCGGGGCGAGCGCCGCGTACTGCACGTCCAGGTGCCAGTTGCACGGCGCGGGGATCGGGTGCCGGTCGAGCCGCACCGGGCCGCCGGGCAGCAGCGCCAGCCCGGAGCCGATGCCCGACTCCTCGACCGCCTCGCGCAGGGCGGCCGCCGCCAGCGTGGGGTCCCCGGGCTCGCAGTGGCCGCCCATCTGGAGCCACATGCCGAGCTTCTTGTGCAGGGTCAGCAGCACACGGCCCCGCTCCGGGTCGACCACGAGCGCGCTGCCCGTGACGTGACCCGCCCGGCAGGGCTTGTAGACCCCGTCCGGGTGATTCGCGAGATGGTCCAGGTAGACGTCCCTCAGTGCGCGCTGGTCATCGTCCCGGCCCTCGTACTCCTTCAGCACGTGGACCGCGTCTTCGTGGAGGCTCACTTCTTCCCTTCGCCCTCGCCGTCGCCCTGCTCGCCCTGCTCGCGCTGCTCCGCCGCCTCGCCGAGCATCTTGTCGATCTCGGAGAAGTCCAGGTGCTCGCGGTGGACGAAGCCGTCCGGGTCGTCGAGGTCGGAGGCCGTCGGCAGCATGTCCGGGTGCGCCCACAGCCCGTCCCGGCCGTCCACGCCGCGCGCGTCGGTCAGCGAGGCCCACAGCCGGGAGGCGTCCCGCAGCCGGCGCGGGCGCAGCTCCAGCCCGATCAGGGTCGCGAAGGTCTGCTCCGCCGGGCCACCCGAGGCACGCCGCCGCCGCATGGTCTCGCGCATGGCGTCCGCCGAGGTCAGCCTGGGCTTGGCCGCCGCGTGCACGACCGCGTCCACCCAGCCCTCGACCAGCGCGAGCGCCGTCTCCAGCCGGGCCAGGGCCGCCTTCTGCTCGGGGGTGTCCTGCGGCTGGAACATGCCGCCCTGGAGCGCTTCCTGGAGCTGCTCCGGGTTGGTCGGGTCGATCTGGCCGACCACGTCCTCCAGCTTCGAGGTGTCCACCTTGATGCCGCGGGCGTAGCCCTCGACCGCGCCGAACAGGTGCGAGCGCAGCCACGGCACGTGCGCGAACAGCCGCGCGTGGGCCGCCTCGCGCAGGGCCAGGTACAGCCGCACCTCCTCCGACGGGACGCTGAGGTCCTTGCCGAGGCCCTCGATGTTCAGCGGCAGCAGCGCCGCCTTGCCGGCCGGGCCCAGCGGCAGCCCGATGTCGGTGGAGCCGACGACCTCGCCGGCGAGCACGCCCACGGCCTGACCGATCTGCTGGCCGAACATGGCCCCGCCCATGGAGCGCATCATCCCCAGCAGCGGGCCCGCCATGGCCTGCATCTCCTCGGGCAGCACGCTGCCCATGGCCGCGCCGACCCGCTCGGCGACCGGGTCGACGAGCTCCTTCCACACGGGGAGGGTCGCCTCGACCCACTCGGCGCGGCTCCACGCCACGGCCGTCGTGGCCCCCGAGGGCAGCGAGGTGACGTCGTCCAGCCAGTGGTCGGCCAGGCGCATGGCCTCCCCCACGGCGGACTTCTCGGCGATGCCGACGCTGGTGTCCTTCACGCCGTCCGGCGTGCCCTGGGAGACGGTCCGGCGGGCGATGTCCTTGGCCATGTCCCAGTTCACGGGACCGCCCTCGTAGCTCAGCATCTGGCCGAGCTGCTGGAAGGCCGCGCCGAGATCGGCGGGGTTCATCGAGCCGAACATCGCGGCGAACGGGTTGTCCGCGCCGCCCTGGCCGCCGGCGCCGCCGGGCAGGCCGAAACCGCCGAACCCGAACGGATTCGGGCCGCCCTGGCCGCCCTGGTTGCCCTTCTTCCGGCCCTCGTCGCCGTTCTCCGGCTCCTCCGGCGGAAGGCCGAATCCGAATGGGGTGTCGCTCACGGGTTTCCTCGGCTCGTAGGGCCGCCGGCGGGTGCCGGCGGGCAAGTGGTCCCACAACACCAACCAGCGTAGACACCGGACCCGGTTCCGGGCTCGATGCTCCGCCGACTCCTGGGCTGCGGCAGGATGGACATCACCTGGTGGGTACGCGTCACTACACGTCCCCACTGAAGACAACCGCTGGAGACGCCTGGTGAGTTCCCCGGATCCGCAGTTTTCGGATAAGCACGGTCGCGCGCCGCACGACGACGAGGACCGCCCTGAGCACGGCGACGACGTTCGCCAGCCGCGTAACCAGGCGGCGGTGCGCCGGCCCAGCCCCGTGATCGCCGTGACCGGCGCCGCAACGGGGGTCGGTGCGGCGCTGGTGCAGCGCCTGGCCGCATCGGACGAGGTCAAGCAGGTCGTCGCGATCGACGAGCGGCGCGGTGACTGTGCCGCCGCCCAGTGGCACGTCCTGGACGTGCGGGACCCCGCCATCGCCGAGAAGCTGCGCGGCGCCGACGTGGTGGTCCACCTGGCCCTCGACCTCGACCTGGAGACCGACCCCGCGGCCCGTACGGGGTACAACGTGCGCGGCACCCAGACCGTCCTCACGGCCGCCGCCGCGGCCGGGGTGCGCCGGGTCGTCCTGTGCACCTCCGCGATGGTGTACGGGGCGCTGCCCGACAACGACATCCCGCTGTCGGAGGACTCCGAGCTGCGGGCCACCGCCGAGGCCACCGGCGTCGGCGACCTGCTGGAGATCGAGCGGCTGGGCCGCCGGGCGCCGCGCGCGCACCCCGGCCTGAACGTGACCGTGGTCCGCCCGGCCGTGCTGGTCGGCGGCACGGACACGGCACTGACCCGCTACTTCGAGTCCCCGCGCCTGCTCGTGGTCGCCGGATCCCGCCCGACCTGGCAGTTCTGCCACGTCGAGGACCTGGTCAGCGCGCTGGAGTACGCCGCCCTGGAGAAGGTCGAGGGCGAGCTGGCGGTGGGCTGCGAGGGCTGGCTGGAGCAGGAGGAGGTCGAAGAGCTGAGCGGCATCCGCCGCATGGAGCTGCCCTCGGCGGTGGCCCTCGGCGCGGCCGCCCGGCTGCACCGGATCGGCCTGACCCCGTCCCCGGCGGGCGACCTCGCGTACACCATGTACCCGTGGGTGGTCAGCGTCAGCGGGCTGCACGCGGCGGGCTGGCGGCCGCGCTGGAGCAACGAGGAGGTGCTGGCCGAGCTGCTCCAGGAGGTCGCGGGCCGGCACACGGTGGCGGGCCGCCGGCTGGGGCGCAAGGACGCCACCGCCGCGGGCGCCGCGGGCGCGACGGTCGCGCTGCTGGGTGCCGCCGCGGTGGTCCGCCGGGCCCGCAGGCGGCGCGGGATCTGACCGAGCCGCCCCGGCGGACCCGGCTCCTCGCCGTCGGATCACGCCCGTCGGCGGTTCCGTACGCCCCCGGGCGGCCGCCCCGGAGCTGCGGCTCCTGTAGGAGGCTCCATATTCCGGCCCCGTACAGCCGGTCGAATCGGCTATACCGCGATGTGAGGCCGTGGTGCACGATGACTGCATGGCACCGCACTTCGATCACCCCGGCGAGCAGGCCGCTCCGGACCCGGTCCGACTGCTCGCGATCCGCGAGACCCCGCTCTCGCTCGACGAGGTCTTCCAGGCCGTCGGCGACGATGCGACGGGAGGCACGACGCTCTTCGTCGGCACGGTGCGCAACCACGACGGCGGGGCGGACGTCGACTCGCTCGGCTACTCCTGCCACCCGACGGCCGAGGCGGAGATGCGCCGCATAGCCGAGCGCGTGGTGGCGAAGTACCCGGTGCGGGCCCTGGCGGCCGTGCACCGCGTCGGCGACCTGGCCGTCGGCGACGTGGCGGTGGTCGTGGCCGTGTCCTGTCCGCACCGCGGGGAGGCCTTCGAGGCCTGCCGGATGCTGATCGACGACCTGAAGCACGAGGTGCCGATCTGGAAGCACCAGAGGTTCTCGGACGGCACCGAGGAGTGGGTCGGCGCCTGCTGACCCCGGCCGCGGCGGTGTCGGTGCGGGAGAGTACTCTCCCACCCGTTCGGCCGCGCAACACGCCCTCGATTTGCGTAACCCCCCCACGGGCAGGAGCGTTGAAGCCACAACGACACGCACTTACTTTCGGGGCTGGGAGGCACGTCCATGGCGTCACTGGCGTGGTTGCTGATTCCGCTGTTCGCCGCGATCGGAGCGGCGATATGGGGCAGCTGGGCGGCCCGCGACCGCACCCAGGGGGACATATCCGAGCTCGCGGGGTACGCACGTTTCCGCGAGGCCATGGACAAGGCCGGCCCGAGCAGGGCGAAAGCGGCGGCACACTCCGGTTCCGACCCGGTCTGACGCTCACCCGCGTCCCGCGGAACCTTCCCCGACCCGGGCGTACAGCCCGTGCGGACCGGCCCCGACGGCCGTCCGCCAGGCCCGTCCCGTACTGTCGGTCCCATGCCACGCCGCACCGCGACGATGCTCGCCGCCACCCTGATGCTGTTCGGGCTGCTCTGCGCGGGGGTCTTCATCAAGGTCCCGTACTCGGAGATGAGCCCGGGGCCGACCTGGAACACGCTCGGCGACTCCCGCGGTGAACCCGTCATCAGCATCGGCGAGCACAAGACCTACCCGGCCACCGGGCACCTCAACATGACGACCGTCCGCGTCACGGGCGCGGACTACGACATGAACCTGCTCGAAGCGGTCTACGGCTGGCTGTCCGACGACAACATCGTCGTCCCGCACGAGACGCTCTACCCCAACGGCAAGACGGAGGAGCAGTCCACGCAGGAGAACGCCGAGGAGTTCAGCCAGTCCCAGGAGAGCGCCAAGGTGGCGGCCCTGAAGCAGCTGAACATCGACGTCCCCACCCGGGTCGTGGTCGCGTCCGTCGTCAAGGGCAGCCCCTCGGAGGGCAAGCTGCACGCGGGCGACGTGGTCCGGGCCGTCGACGGCAGCCCCGTCAGCGCCCCGGGGGACGTTGCGAAACTGGTCACGAAGCACAAGGCGGGCGAGCCGGTCGAGTTCACCATCGTGCCCGCCGCCGAGGCGGCCGAGGCCCAGAAGGCGCACCGCGAGCCCGCCGGCACGACCAAGGTCACGATCACCTCGGCCAAGGCGGAGGGCGACGGCCACGCCGTCGTCGGCATCCGGGCCGGCACCGCCCACACCTTCCCGTTCCCCATCGACATCCGGCTCGCCGACGTCGGCGGCCCGAGCGCGGGCCTTATGTTCGCGCTCGGCATCGTCGACAAGCTGACCCCGGGCGACCTGACCGGCGGGAAGTTCGTCGCGGGCACCGGCACCATCGACGAGACCGGCAAGGTCGGCCCCATCGGCGGCATCCAGATGAAGACCATCGGGGCCCGCAAGGCCGGCGCCCAGTACTTCCTGACCCCCGCCGAGAACTGCGCCTCGGCCGTCAAGAACGCCCCCGACGGCCTGACCCTGATCAAGGTCGGCACCATCGGCGACGCCCGGCAGGCGCTGGAGAAGATCGGCAAGGGGGACACGGCGGGGCTGCCGCTGTGCGGCAAGCCCTGACCGCCGGTCCGCCCCGCGGCCGCTATTCGAAGGTCGCGGCGAGCGCGTCGGCGAGCCCGGGCACCAGGCCCGCGCCCGTGAGGACCTCGGTGGAGGAGTCCTTCTCGCGCAGCCGCACCGCCGACTCGCGCGACCCGTCGCGCAGCACGGCCACCGTCAGGCGCACCTCCTGGCGCTCCGGGTGCCCGGCGACCCACTTGGCGAGCTGCTTGTCGCTGAGCCCCTCCGGTACGGAGGCCTCCGCGGACGGCGGCAGCATCAGCCGCTCCACGGTCAGGGCGCAGCCGACGACCGCGGCGGGCCAGGCGACGGTGCCCAGGAACTTGTCGAGGGCGGTCCCCGGGGGCAGCTCGTCCTGCTCGACCGGCGTCAGGGAGGACCGGCCGGTGTCGTCGGTGTCGACGCCGAGCTGGCTCGCGAGGCGGGGCTCCTGCCTGCGGAGCCGGGCCGTGTCGACGAGGGCGAACAGCCGGGCCGGCTGGTCCCAGCCGCGGCCGGCCGCGTACTCGTCGATTTCGAGGCAGGCACGGGTCAGCGGGCTGGCCGCCATGGGGCCCGCCGGCGGCGTCGGCTCGTCGGGCGGCGTGGGGGAGGGAGAAACGTTGGACATGGACAACATCCTGCCTCGTTTCCCCCCGCCGACGGGAACTGAGCAAAGCCTCAGTAAGTTTTCACAGTGGGCTCTACGATCGGGGCCCAGCTCGTGACACGTAACCAGACTCAGCTTTCGAGGTGCGCACCTTGGCTTTCCAGATGCCGGACCGCGGCTCAGGCCCCTCGGGGCCACGGATGAGAGTCGGCCGCCCCTCCCGGCGTTCCCGCACTCTCCTGATGACCTTGGGCGTGCTGGCCGTCCTGGGCATGGCGTTCGTCATGTTCGCGGGCTTCTGGACGGACTGGCTCTGGTTCCGTTCCGTGAAGTACTCCACGGTCTTCACCACCACCCTGTGGACGAGGGTCGGCCTGTTCGCCGTCTTCGGCCTGCTCATGGCGGGCGCGGTCGGGCTGAACGTCTGGCTGGCGTACCGGCTCCGGCCGCCGCTGAGCGCGATGTCGCTGGAGCAGCAGAGCCTCGACCGGTACCGGATGAGCATCGCCCCTTACAAGAGGTGGCTGCTGCTGGGCGTCTCCGCGCTCGTCGGCATGATCGCGGGCGCCTCCGCGGCCGGCCAGTGGAAGACCTGGCTGATGTACGTGAACGGGGTGCCCTTCGGGAGCAAGGACCCGCAGTTCCACCTGGACGTGTCGTTCTACACGTTCGACCTGCCCTGGTACCGCTTCCTGCTGGGCTTCGGCTTCGCCGCCGTCATCCTGTCGGTGATCGCCGCCGTCGTCGTGCACTACCTGTACGGCGGACTGCGCGTGACCAGCCCGGGCGCCCGGGCCACGTCCGCGGCGACCGGGCACCTGTCGGTGCTGCTCGGCCTCTTCGTGACGCTGAAGGCCGTCGCGTACTGGCTCGACCGCTACGGCCTGGCAGTGAAGTCCAGCGACTTCAAGGCCGCGGACAACTGGACCGGCCTGCGGTACGTCGACGCGAACGCCTACCTGCCGGCCAAGACGATCCTCGTCGCCATCGCCGCGATCTGCGCCGCGCTCTTCTTCGCGACGCTGTGGCGCCGCACCTGGCAGCTGCCGGTGATCGGCTTCGGCCTGATGGTGCTCTCGGCGATCCTGATCGGCGGGCTGTACCCGGCGATCGTGCAGAAGTTCCAGGTCCAGCCCAATGAGCAGGCCAAGGAAGCGCCGTACGTCGAGAAGAACATCAAGGCCACCCGGGACGCGTACGGGATCGACGGCTCCGAGGTGAAGGACTACCCGGGCGTCCCGCAGACCGATGACAAGGCCAAGCTGCGGCAGGCGGCCGGTACGAACGCCAGCATCCGCATCCTCGACCCGAACATCGTCTCCCCGGCGTTCCAGCAGCTCCAGCAGGTCAAGGGCTACTACGCCTTCCCGTCCACGCTGGCGGTGGACCGGTACAGCGGGCAGGACACGGTCATCGGCCTGCGCGAGCTGAACATCGGCGGCATCCCGAAGAACAACTGGATCAACGACCACTTCAAGTACACGCACGGCTACGGTGTGGTCGCGGCCAAGGGCACGACCGTCGACGACCAGGGCGCCCCTGACTTCACCCAGTCCGACCTCCCGTCCAAGGGGATGTTCGGCACGGACTTCGAGCAGCGGATCTACTACGGCGAGCGGACGACGCAGTACTCGATCGTCGGCGGGCCGCAGAAGGAGCTCGACTACTCGGACGACAAGGGCGAGAAGGAGACCAGCTACCAGGGCGACTCCGGCGTCAACCTCGACAACCCGGTGAACCGTGCGGCGTACGCGCTCGCCTTCAGCGAGCCGCAGATCCTCTACTCGGGCGCCATCGGCGAGGGCTCGCGGATCCTCTACAACCGCACGCCGAAGGAGCGCGTCGAGGCGGTCGCCCCGTGGCTGACCATCGACGGTGCCCCGTACCCGGCGGTGATCGACGGCCGGATCAAGTGGATCGTCGACGCGTACACGACGACGAACGGCTACCCGTACGCCTCGCGCACCACGCTGGGCCAGAGCACCGCGGACTCGCTGACCAACAGCCAGCGTGCGGTGGTCGCGCAGGAGAACCAGGTCAACTACATCCGCAACTCGGTCAAGGCCACCGTCGACGCTTACGACGGCAAGGTCACCCTGTACCAGTGGGACGCCCAGGACCCGGTGCTGAAGACCTGGATGAAGGCGTTCCCGGGCACGGTCAAGGCCAAGAGCGAGATCTCCAAGCCGCTCATGGACCACCTGCGCTACCCGCAGGACCTGTTCAAGGTCCAGCGCGAGCTGCTGACCCGGTACCACGTCACCGACCCGCAGACCTTCCTCAGCGGCAGCGAGGCCTGGGCCGTCCCGGACGACCCGACGACCAAGGCCGGCACGGCGGTTCCGCCGTACTACCTGTCGATGAAGATGCCGGGCCAGACGGAGAAGGACCAGGTCTTCTCGCTCACGACGACGTTCACGCCGAACGAGCGGGACAACCTCAGCGCCTTCATGGCGGTCAATGCCGACCCGGGCACGCCTGACTACGGCAAGATCCGCATCCTGAAGCTGCCGACCAGCAAGCCGGTCGACGGCCCGAAGCAGGTGCAGAGCAAGTTCCAGTCGGAGCCGAAGATCGCCGAGTCGATCCGGCTGCTGCGCGGCGGCGACTCCGAGGTCGAGTACGGCAACCTGCTCGCGGTGCCGCTCGAGGGCGGGATGCTGTACGTGGAGCCGGTGTACGTGCGCAGTGCGGGCCTGAAGTACCCGCTGCTGCGCAAGGTGCTGGTGACCTACGGCGGCCAGACCGCCTTCGAGGACACCCTGGACAAGGCGCTGAACGTGGTCTTCGGGGCCGAGGCGCCCACGACGCCCGTGAACCCGCCGCCGGGCGAGGGGACGACCAAGCCGCCGGCCGCCCAGGACCCGACGGTCAAGGCGGCCCTCGCGGACGCACAGAAGGCCATCGAAGAAGCCGACAAGGCGATGAAGGCCGGCGACTGGGCGGCCTACGGCAAGGCGCAGAGCGACCTCCAGGCAGCGCTGAAGCGGGCGATCGACGCGGAGGCGAAGCAGTCGGCCCCGAAGCCGGCGGGCTGAAACCGGTAATGGCTCGGTCCCGCGTCGTGATACTGTGGTCTCACCGACGCGGGGTGGAGCAGCTCGGTAGCTCGCTGGGCTCATAACCCAGAGGTCGCAGGTTCAAATCCTGTCCCCGCTACTGAAAACGAAGGCCCGGATCCTTGGATCCGGGCCTTCGTCATGTTCGCGATCGACGCATGGGGGCCATGAGGTAGCTGGGGCGGGTGAGTTGGGGCGGGAGCGTGTTTGACTTGTCTCTCTGTGGGCATGTCGACAAAACGCTGTAGTGACCTCACAGGCTGCGACATACCAGGTGTACGCGGGTAGCAGGTGATGCGACGATGGGATATATGGGGGACAGGTCAACTCTGCTGGAGACAGGGCGGTTTGTGAGGGCGGCCGAAGCAGGGTCGGATGCAGCAGTCAAAGAGGAGGCTCGGGTCGTTAACGCGCAGACCCCCCTGACCGATGCGGGTTTCGCGGAGGAAATGTTCGCCGAGGCCGACGCGGCCAGTGACACCGAGCTGGAGGCGCGCCACCGGGTCGCGGCCGACCGGGGCGACCCCGGAGCGATGAGCGTGCTCGGAGCCCTGCTGCTGCGCCGCGGCGACCTGGACGGTGCCGAGCCGTACCTGCGCGGCGCCACCGCGGAGGGGGACCGCGCCGCCGCCAACAACCTGGGCGTGCTGCTCCTCCAGCGGGGCTATCCCGACGAGGCCGCCGACTGGTGGCGGGTCGCCGCCGTCGCCGGATCCGCCCCCGCGGCCCACGCCCTGGGCCGCCACTTCCGCGAGCGCGGGGACGAGCCCGCCGCCGAGTACTGGTTCCGGCAGGCGGCGGAATCCGGCCACGCCCTGGGCGCGTACGCACTGGCCGACCTGTTGGAGCACCGCGGCGACAAGGGCATCGAGCGCTGGCTGCGCCAGGCCGCCGAGCAGGGCCACCGCGAGGCCGCGTACCGCCTGGCCCGTCACCTGCGCAAGGGCGACCCCGCCGAGGCCGAGCAGTGGTACCGGCAGGCCGCCGCGCGCGGGCACCGGCGCGCCGCCCTGCACCTGGGCACCCTCCTGGAGGCCCGCGGGGAGCTCAAGGAAGCCGGCCGCTGGTACCTGACCTCCGCCAAGCAGGGCGAGGCGCGGGCCGCGTGCGCCCTCGGCTTCCTGCTGCGCGACGCCGGGGACGAGGAGAGCGCGATCGCCTGGTGGAACCGGGCCGCGCAGGACGGCGACGGCAACGCCGCGAACGCACTCGGCGCCCTGCACGCCGCCCGGGGGGAGACGGAGACCGCGGAGAAGTGGTACCGGGTCGCCATGGACGCCGGCGACCAGAACGGGGCGTACAACCTCGCCTTGCTCTGCGCGGCCCAGGACCGGACCGCGCAGGCCGAGCAGTTCTACCGGCGGGCGGCCTACGCCGGCCACCGCGAGGCGGCCAACGCCCTCGCCATCATGCTGCTCCAGGTCGGCGACGCGGCCGGGGCCGAGCCCTGGTTCTCCAAGGCGGCCGAGGCGGGCAGCGTGGACGCCGCGTTCAACCTCGGGATCCTCTTCGCGAGCCGCGACGACGACCGCACGGCGCTGAAGTGGTACGAGCGGGCGGCTTCGGCCGGCCACACCGACGCCGCGCTGCAGGTCGGCATCGCCCTGATGCGCGACGGCGAGGACCGGGCCGCCGAGCGGCACCTGCGGTGCGCGGCCGGCGGCGGCAGTGCGGAGGCTGCGTTCCGGCTGGCCGCGCTGCTGGAGTCGATGGCCCCGCCGCCCGAGCCGCCGGCCTTGGGCGAGCCCGTCGGCGGGGCCGCGCGCACCGAGAGCGAGGAGTGGTACGAGCGGGCCGCCGAGCAGGGGCACCGCCGCGCGCAGGTGCGGATCGGGATGCTCGCCGCGGCCCGCGGTGACATGACGGTGGCGGCGCGCTGGTACCGGGAGGCGGCGGAGGCCGGCTCCCGCAACGGCGCGTTCAACCTCGGTCTGCTGCTCGCGCGGGAGGGGAACGAGCCGGAGGCCGCCCTGTGGTGGACCCGCGCTGCGGTGGCGGGCCACGGCCGCGCCGCGCTGCGGCTGGGGCTGCTCGCCGCTCGGCACGGGGACCTGGCCGAGGGGCAGAAGTGGTGCGTGCGCGCGATCGAGCTGGGGCCCGCCGAGGTCGCGGAGCGGGCCGCCCGGCTGCGCGACGCGCTCGCCGAGGAACTGTCCGCTTAGCCCCGTGCCGCGTCCGTTAAGCGATTTGCATCTGCCGGGCGGCCTCGCGTAAAGTCGTGTTTACCGACGCGGGGTGGAGCAGCTCGGTAGCTCGCTGGGCTCATAACCCAGAGGTCGCAGGTTCAAATCCTGTCCCCGCT
>NZ_JBHWJJ010000191.1:0-11384 GCF_042732005.1 Streptomyces sp. NPDC059851
TATCCTTTTGGTGCTTTTTGCCTTTTTGTGGGGTTTTTTCGTGCTGGGGTGATAACGCCTTTACCACTCTCGAGGGTGCTAACGGCGTTAGCACCCGAGCCTCCGAGTCGCTTTCCTGCTTCAAAAAACGCCTGCGAAGCCGCCCATGGGGCCCTGAACATGGATGCATGCCAAAGGGTTCCTGGACGCGATGCCATCCGGGGGCCTGATGCTTCGGCCTGTCGCAGGCGTCGCTGCTCAGGTGCGCGACGAAGGCGTGGGAGACGAGCCGGCCGCCGGGGATGGTCGTGTTGTCGCGCAGCGGAGGTGAAGGTCTCCGACTGGAAGGCCCCCACGTCGCGGCCGCGGTCGACGGTCTTCTGAGGGGCGTTCGGACGCGCGCCGGCGGCCCCCAGGCCCCACACCGGTACAGTCGCGGGCAGGGCCCCGGAGCTATTGAAGGTAGCTCCGGGCCCTGCTGTAGGTGCGGGTCGTGTCAGGCCGTTTTCGCCGGCGGGGCGAGGAGAGCGAAGAAGGCCGTGCGGTCCTCGTCGCTCATCTTTCCGTCCATGGAGACGGCCGTGCGCAGCGCGCGGATGGTCTCCTCCGCCGGGAACTCCCACCGCCGGTGGGCCTCACGCATGATTTCGCCGATGTAGTGGTGGGCGGACTCGGGGTGGTGGCGGATGAACCAGTCGAGCATCTCCGCGACCGGCCGCGAGACGTGCAGCATCCAGAGCTTTTCCTTCCCCGGGCCCGCCTCCCCGGAGGTCTCGTCGTCGCGGTCCATCTCGACCGCATCGGCGAAGCTGTGGAGCACCGCGTCCGTGACAGTGTGTCCCAGGAGACTGGTGGGCAGGATGCGATCCAGGCTCGAGGCGACGGTCCAGGCTAGGGCGTCGGAGACCTCCCGGACGGAGGCTTCGTTGCGGGCCCGCAGGACCCACCGCTTCCGCACGTCCGGCCGCTCCCACAAGGTGTTGTGGAAGTCGGCGGCGAAGTGGTCGCGGACCTCGGCGGCGCCGCGGGAGAGGTCGTCACGGTCGCCGGCCGACATGGTGGCCCGCACACCTTCGTGGGAGCGCTGGCGGGCCTCCACCCAGTCGTCGGCCACCGCCCGCGCCCACTGGTCTCGGCCTCCGACGGTCGCCTGCGGCTGGGGGACCTCGCTGTTGCTGCGGGAGATGTAGGCCCGCAGTGTGGAGGCGGTGATGCCGCCCAGCTCCGCCATCTCCGGGACGCCCAGCAGCTGGCCGCCGGTCAGCTCAGGGGTGGCGAGGTCGACCACGCACCGGTCCAGCGGCAGCGCCCCCTCCCGCTCCTGGTGCAGCTCCGCCCACAGGGCGAGGTGGTCGGCCCAGTTCTCCGGCGCTGGCTCCTTGGGCTCGAAGGTGAGGACCTTGCTGACGCGGGCGCGGCCGGGGTCGGCACGCCTGTCGAGCATGTCGGCGGCGCTGACCGTGATGGCCGCGCGCGCCTTGCGCCGCTCGTAGTCCTGCGTGACCGGGTCCCAGACCTGTCCGGGCCGGTACCAGGTGGCACCGTCCCACCAGTAGCCGCCGGCCCGGAAGAGCAGCTGGTCACCGCTCCAGATGCTGTGCAGGGGGGAGGTGTCGGTGTCGCGCATCAGCAGCACGGTGCGGCCGTGGTTGGGGTGGTAGCGCACCGACCAGCCCAGAGAGTGGTCGAGCGGGTCGGTGGTGAAGGCGTACCAGGCGCCGCTCGGGCGGTTGGTGTCGTAGCGACCCCACATCCCGTCGCCCTTGTTGCGGCCTACGGCCTCGATGGCCGCGGGCCCCTCGTCAAGGGGGATGTGCGAGTCGTCGACGAACGGCAGGCCGGGCACCGGGTGGTCGGTGCGCGCGCCGTTGGCGAGCGGGTGGATGTGCATCAGCGTGATCCTCATTTCGCTTTAAGCGCTGCACTTCTTATGCAGCAGTCTGATGCATTATTTATGCATCGTCAGAAGCATTTAGAAACACAGCACTTTCGGCCATTCTCCGGGCAGCGTGGCCGACGGACGCGGCGTAGAAGGGTGCCGGAGCGAGGTCGCGTCGGATAAGGTCTACTTATCCGACGCGACAGAACGGGACGTGACGACCGGTCAGCCTCTCGTCGCCGACTCGCGAGGAAGGGGCTTCCCGACCGATGACAGCCGACGCCCGCACCGAGTTCCGCATCCTGCACTGGGTCTGGCACAAGTTCCGTGATCTGGTTACACCTTGTAATTGTTGATCTTCCTTCGAGTTGTGCGGAAGTCGCCTTGAAATCGCCCCTCGTGTGGGTGGCTCGGCCGAGATTCGGTGGCCGTGAACGAGGTGTTGTCCCGACTGCAGGAGCTGTTGTTCCCGTCGCTTCCCGGCGTCGCCATTGCCGTCGTGGACACGGACGGCGAGGGGATACGCATCGAGGCCCGATGCACGTCTGCCGGCGCCTCGTGCCCTGATTGTGCGCACTGGACGGAGCGGGTGCACAGCTCCTACCTGCGGTTTCCTGCGGACCTGCCCGCTGCCGGACGGCGAGCGCAGCTCGCACTGCGGGTGAGGCGGTTCTTCTGCCCGGTCCCGGCATGCGGTCGGCGGACGTTCGTCGAGCAGGTGCCGGGACTGACCCGTCGCCATAGCCAGGTCACCGAGCGGCTACGCCGGGCGATGGGCGAGATCGGGCTGGCCCTGGCGGGCCGGGCCGGAGCCCGTCTCGCCCAGGTCATGGGCATCGCGACCAGCCGCACCACGCTGCTGCGGCGTGTGATGGATTTGCCCGACCCCGCACCGGCCGAGCCCCGCGCGGTCGGCGTGGACGACTTCGCCCTGCGGCGTGGCCATGTCTACGGAACGGTCGTGATCGACGCCGAGACCCACCAGGTCCTAGACCTGCTGCCGGAACGCGACGCCGCTACGCTTGCCCCGTGGCTCGCGGCCCGACCCGGCATCGAGGTCCTGTGCCGCGACCGCGCCGGCGCTTACGCCGAGGCAGCCGACACCGCCGCACCTCAGGCTCTCCAGGTCGCCGACCGCTTCCACCTCTGGCAGAACCTCGCCTCCGCGGTCGAGAAGACCGTGGCCAGCCACCGCTCCAGCCTGCGCGAACTTCCACCGCTCACCCCAGAACCAGAGCCCGAATGGGAGTCGCCAGCCGAGTCGGCCCCCGGCCAGGACGAAGAAGCAGATGACCCGACCGGCAGGTTCGCCGAGCGGGCCCGAGCCCACCACGCTCTCGTCCACGACCTCATCAACCAGGGCATGAGCCTGCACGGCATCGCCCACCACCTGGGCTGGGGCCGGCACACCGTCCAGAGGTACGCCCGCGCCGCCCGATGGCAGGACATGGTCAAGGGGCACACTCGTCGACGTCCGAGCAAACTCGACCCGTTCAAGCCCTACCTCGAACAACGCTGGACCGAGACTGAGGGCCGCGTCGCGATCCTCACCCTCCACCGCGAGATCTCCGCACGCGGCTTCCGCGGTGGCTACACCATCGTCTTCGACTGGATCAGCAGCACTCTGCCCCGAAACACAGGCTTCACCCCGTCCCCGCCCCCGCCCCCGCCCTCGGTACGGCAGGTGACGGGCTGGCTCACCCGGCACCCCGCCACCCTCACCGAGGACGAGAAGTTGCACCGCAAGGCCGTACTCGACCGCTGCCCTGAGCTGGCGACCGCCGCAGAGCTGACCAGCTCGTTCGCAGAGATGCTCACCACCCTCACCGGAGCCCGCCTGCCTGAGTGGATCAGCGAGGCCGTGAACGCCAACCTGCCCGGCATCAGCAGTTTCGCCACCGGACTGCAGAGCGACTTCGACGCAGTGACCGCTGGCCTGACCACCGACTGGAACTCCGGCCCAGTCGAAGGAGTAGTCAACCGGATCAAGATGCTCAAGCGGCAGATGTACGGACGTGCTGGCTTCAAGCTCCTGCGCAAGCGGGTACTGCTTGCCTCCTGACCTCGCTGTCGGTGGCCAGTGCGAGGATCCCCAGACGGCCACGCGAGGAGAGATATGGGCACCTGGGACATCGGCCCCTTCGACAACGACACCGGCGCCGACTTCGCCGGTGACCTGGACGAGGCAGCACTGGAGGAACGCGAAGCCATGATCCGGAACGTGCTCAAGCGTGCCGCCGGGCCGGCGGACTTCCTGGGTATCTACGACGGCGAGCGTGCAGTGGCCGCGGCGGCCCTGGTCGTCGCCCAGCATCCTGACGGCGATCCGGCGTGTTTGAACTATGGCCCATCAGAGCCGCTGCCGGAGTTTCCTGCAGACCTTCGAATGCTCGCCGTCGACGCCCTGGACCAAGTGGTCTCCAACCGGTCTGAACTCGCCGAGCTGTGGGCCGAAGCTGCGAACTGGTCGAAGTGGCGCCAGGACATCACCCGCCTCCGCAACGTCCTTGACCCTCCGGTCCCGCCACAAGAGGAAGCCCTCTTCGAGATCTAATCGGTGACCCACAGTCACAGATCACAGAACTTGAGCCAGAACCCGAATCAAACCGTCACGGCCACACAGCCTCCGAAGCAGGCGTCTTGGCTATGTTCTCGCTGGTAACAGGTGCACTCTTTCGTGATCGGAGTGGCACCGTTCTGTTTACAGTCCCTCTCTCGTCTGCCCCAGCCAGGAAGCCGGGTTGTTCCGGGTGGTCAGGATTTTGGCGTGGTCGGGTCCCAGCACTGAGCCAGCAGCTGTTCGCCAGCAGTGGCGGCGCCAGCCGGATTCCACGCCTCCCCCGCCAGAAGGCGAGCTTCTTCTGGGCGATCACGGTGTCGGGATGGTCTGGCCCCGTCAGCCGCTGCCGATCCGTGAGCAACTGTTCATAGGCGGTGGCGCGGCGACCGCATCCCCCGCCTGCCCCGGCCAGAGGGCGACGTTGTGCCGGCAAAGGAGGCTGTCGGCGTGGTCGGCTCCCAGATGGTGCTGGGTGGTGTTAGCCAGGTACTGGAAGTATTGGAGGGCAGCGCTGACCTGACCAGCCTCGTCGAGGCCCTGCCCGGTGTGGAAGGGAGGCGTGGGCGTCGACGCGGTGGGGCGTCTTCGGCGCGGAAGGTGAGTGCTTCGGTGTTGGCGCGCAGGGCTTGGGCGAGGGCGGCGTCGCGTTCACCCGGACCGCGACGTCCTATGCTCGGTGGAATCCGTCTACGCCTCGTAGGCGAGCCACGTGCGCTCGCCTACGAGCCGGTCCCTCACCAGAGCAACGTATTGCCCGGGCCTTCGTGTCCGATGGCGCCCGTTCCCCGTTCACATTGCTACGACCCGTTGCGGAATCGCCACCCGCGTCGGGTGGAACAGCCTGGATGCGGGCGTCGGCGGTCAGGGCCGGGCGGCGAGGGCCTCGATCTCGAACAGCACGTCAGGCGCAGCCAGGCTCGCGACACCGATCAGGGTTTGCGTGGGCGGTTTCGTACCCCAGCCCTCCTGCACGGCCTCGGCGATCGGCCCGAGCTTGCTGACATCGTGGTTCACCACATACGTCCTGAGCTGGACGACGTGGCTGAGGTCGAGCCCATGGAGGCCCTGGTGGCCACGGCGCTGGCCGTCCTCGCCGAGGAAGCCGACACAGACGGCTGGCTGCGGCTGGAGGTGACCTTCCAGGATCCGAGACACGCCGAGTGGGCCCTGTGGCACCTCGGCACTGACGCGGAAGCCCTAGTTCCGCAGTGGTTGCGCCACTCCCTGCACAACCGCGCCGCCGAGATCGCCACCCGCTACGGAGCGTCATCCTGAGAGCCGGCGCCTACGGCGGAACGCCGCTGAAGCCGACAAGCGCCGGCCGGACTCGCCGGAGTTCGACCTCACTCTGCGGCACCTGTCACCGTTCGCGGAGGCGCCCACCCTGACGGGCTGGGATCCGGTGACCCTGCTGCGGGGCTCCGATTAGGGATGCGGCGCGTCCTTTGTCCGCCGCGACCCCGCCACCAGGGGGTTCGGCGTCCTGCCTCGTCGCTGGACGGTCGAGAGAACGCTGGGCTGGCTCATGAACCACCGCCGCTTGGCCCGCGACTACGCAGCCTGCCCGCACCGCTCCGAAGCAATGATCCTCCTTGCGATGGTCAACCTCCAACCCGGCAATCCGGGACGCAACAACGGGATGAAACGCCCTCTGAACTGGTCGCCGCCCTGCACGCCGCCCTGTACGGAGATGCCGGCCCCTTTGCCGAGATGCCTGCGCAGCTCGTAGCTCGGGAGGCGAGCTGATCCTGCAGACGGTCGATGCATCCCCTGGGCAAGCCGTAACCTGGGCGGCCTTGCGGCATGTCATCGGTGGCGTACGCCGGTGCGAGCGGGCCGGCGGGCTCCGGAGGCTGCCCGCAGGGGGTCAGGGCCGGGGGGCGGGGATGTTCGACGCGGAGGGCCGGGGGCCCGCGGCGCGGCGGAGCCGGTTGGCGATCGCGAGGCCGAGCCCCTCCTCCGGGGGCAGGGACGCGATGATGAGGTCGCAGCCTCGCTGGTCGAGTTCGCGCAGGAATCCGTAGAGCCCTCGCGCGTAGGCGGCCATCGACCGCGGGACCGCGACCACGGCGTGCGCCTTCACCGGAGCGTCTGCGAAGGGTGGGGGAAGGAAGACGCCTACCCGGTGGCCGCGTTCCCGGGCGAGCTCCGCCTCGGCGATCACCTGCTCGGGGTCGACCAAGACGACCCGCGCGCGCGGAGCGTAGTGCGACGGATGCTGGCCCGGCACCCGGACGCGGCTCGCCGACGGCACCTCCAGTGGGTAACCCAGGACCGCCTCGAGATCCTCGCGCGTCACCCCGCCGGGCCGCAGGACGGCGGGAACGTCACTGGTGACATCCACGATGGTCGACTCCACTCCGACCTGGCAGGGGCTGCCATCCAGCACGAAGTCGACGGCATCGCCGAGTTCCGCGCGAACGTGGTCCGCCGTGGTGGGGCTGACGGAGCCGAAGCGGTTGGCGGACGGGGCCGTGACACCACCCCCGAAGGTCGCCAGCAGCGCAAGGGCCAGAGGGTGGTCCGGAACGCGTACGGCTACCGTCTCCAGCCCACCGGTCGCCTCGAACGGCACCCGGCGCCCGCGCCGCAGGACCAGCGTGAGCGGCCCCGGCCAGAAGTGCTCGGCCAGCAGCCGCGCCGTCGCCGGCACGTTTTCCACCCAGTCGCCCAGATGCTCCACGCCGGCGATGTGGACGATCAGGGGGTGGGAGGGCGGGCGTCCCTTCACCTCGAAGATCCGCGAGACGGCGGCGCGGTCTTCGGCATTGGCGCCCAGACCGTAGACGGTTTCGGTGGGGAAAACCACCAGGCCTCCGGCGCGCAGCACGCCCGCCGCCTTCTCGATGTCACTGTTGGTTGCCGTCACCCTCGCATCCTCTCACCATGCCGACGCCCCGTGGGCTCGGCGGTGCGGAGCGGGAAGACCCCGCCGGCGACCGCGCGCGCAGGCCGGGGTGCGCGTCGCTGAAGGTGCGCCGTGCCGGGGCGCCGTGACCCCTCGATGCCGAATCCACCCTCCCGGTTGTGCGGTGGATTAGGTGCCGAGCGTCTGTGCACGGCCACGACCGCAGTCGCCGCCCGGGCCGGTGGGAGCCGCCGGACCGACGGCTGAGCCAGGTCAGGAGAGGTGCCCTGGTACCTCAATCCCGCGGGCGGTGACGACGTGGGCCGTGCCGTCGGCCAGCCGGTACGACAGACCCACCAGGGCGACCCGGCCGGCCTCGACCGCCTCCGCCAGGAGACGGGAGCGGTCCAGCAGCAGATCGACGGTGTGCCGGATGTGCTCAGCAATGAAGTCCGCGTTTTCAGTGTGCCCGGCAGCACGGGCAGCCAGCACGCTAGGGGTCACACGCTCGATCACGTCCCGCACGTAGCCGCCCGCCGTGGCGCCGTCCTCGACGGCGGCGCGAGTGGCCGCGACCGCACCGCACGCGTCGTGACCGAGCACCACCACCAGAGGACTGCCGAGCACCTGCACCGCATACTCGATGCTCCCCAGCACCTCGGGTCCCATCACGTGCCCGGCCGTGCGTACCACGAACAGGTCGCCCAGCCCGCGGTCGAAGACGATCTCGGCGGCCAGCCGGGAGTCCGAGCAGCCGAACAGCACCGCGAAGGGGTTCTGGGCCGGCGCGGTCTCCGCCCGACGGGCGGCGTCCTGGTTGGGGTGCTCGGGCGAACCGGCGACGAACCGCTTGTTGCCGGCCAGCAGCATCTCGAAGGCGTCATGAGGGGTCACTGTCTGGATCTCTGTCATGGCCGCAGCCTACGGCTGAGTCCTGGGGACCTTGCCGAGGGCGCCTCGCACGGCGCCGGGAAGCCGGTCGAAAGTGCCCTCGGTGCCACCTGGCCCGGTCGGCGTGGTGAGAGCCTCGTCCAAGCTGCCTGGTGGTGGGGCGTCCGCGGTAGAGAAGGTTCCGGTGCTCGCCACGGCAACGACTACCGGTGTCACGCCCTTCCGCCAGTGCGTCCCCTCCCCGAATGGTGTCGGTCATATACGGAATCTCGCCGGGGCGATTACCGGCTCTTCGCCGCCAGCGGCCTAATCAGCGGTGCTCGTGGCGAAGCACAGGGGACAGTTCTGGCCGGTCGACCCAAGCCCTGGCAGTCCTCCATGCTGTTCGGTTGCCGCTCGCGATCGAGTACAAGCCCCTCCGGCGGTGACGAGCCCGCCGATCCGCTGGCTGGCGACGGATGGCCCCGTCAAACCTAGAAAGCGTTCGAGGAAACGGGTATGCAACGCCTGCATCAGCTGGCGGCCTGAGGAGAACCCCCTCGCATCCCAGCTCAGGCGGTCGCCCGGCCGTACCTCGTCTTGTAGTGCTGCCAGGCGGGGGACTGGTGCGCCTATGGAGTGCTGTCGAGGCGTGGTTTCAGCGTGGGTCATCTGCAACGCCCCGCTGGGGGTTGATGGTGCCTGTGCTTGAAAGAACGACTCCCCCTGCACCCCTTTGGAGCCGCCATGCCGCTAGCGAGCCTCTCGCCCCGCCCCGAACCGTACCCACCTTCCGGGACACCGTCGGCGAGACGCCGAAGGACCGGACCCAGGTGTTCCTGGCGGGCCCGTGCTGTCCTGCTGGGGGCGGCAGCGGTGATGCTGTCCCTGATCGCTCCGGCCGCGGCCACCGCGTCGCCGGCTCTGGCGCACCAGCGCCAGACGCTCGAGGAGATCCTGGAGCAGCGCCCGTTTCCGCCGACGGACATCACCTTCTTCACCCCCGACGTGTACCCGGCGTCCGGTCCGATGGTGCCCGCTGCGGGTCCGGCCCGCACGGAACGGCAGCTCGCCCTGGATTTGGCCTCGACCCTCGGCCGCCGGTGCGGAGTGTTCCGCGCCGCCCAAGGCGTCAGCCTCTTCCTGGCCGACCCCGGCCTGCGCCGCACCGTCCCCCACCCCACGTTGCGGGCCTCCGCCGCCGCCCTGCTGTGCACCTTCGGCGAACCGGCCCTGACCACCCTGCGCGGCACGACCTTCTCCACCGTCCGCTTCGCCAACCTTGCCCCCGCCACCATCGCCCAGGTCTCGCCCCCGGTCGTGCCCGGGCAGGGCCCGCAGATCCTGGTCAACCAGCGCTACCAATTCGAAGACTTCCGCCAGCTCACCTCGACCCTGTTCCACGAGACCCTCCACCAGGACCCCACCAACAGCAGCAAGGAAGAACTCATCGCCGCGGCCCTCGACACCCTCGTCCAGGCCCAGGTCTACCTCACCGACCCGCCGCTCGCCGCCTCCCGCACCGAGCTCACCCGCCGCCTCAACACCAAACTCATGGCCCGCATCAATAGCGGCCCCGGCCCACGCCTCGGACTCTTCACTGCCAACGGCCCCAACGTCTACCCCGGCGGCACCCCCCTGCCCTACTTCGCCGCCGCCTTCCCACCCGGCGGCCCCAACACCCCCGGCAACACCACCCTGCGCCAAACGCTCCGCCTCATCGCCAACCCCGGCACCACCCCACCCCCAGCCGCTAACTTCGACGACACAACCCTCCAGTTCATCGACCAAAACCAAGGACTCACTCCCACTGAAGTCCTGCGCACCGCCCGCACCCTGCGCCTGGCCGACCCGGCAGCGACCTCCTAGACAGGATCTGCCCAGCCTGACCGCGTGCCGGGGCCAGGAGCCCTTCCTCCGACCCATCCACTGGCCTGCGGTCGGGCCGACGGTTCCCCGACACCGGACGCTGCACGCCGAGGTCGGCGGTGTGTACGGCCTTGGTACTGGTGGGCTCGCGCGTTCAACTGTCAGAGAGCGGTTCGTGAGGTGATACCCGTTTCCCGGTGGGGTGAGGACAAGGCTGCTGGTCGCGGCGGCTACTGAGGGCGGTCACGCTCGGCCCGGCCGTTTCCTGGAACGAGGCCCCGCGTGCGCCCCAGCAGTGCAACATGGTCGTGTGCTGATACACACCGCCCGAACCTCCCCCGGCATCCGACGATCCGCTTCTGGCACACTCTCTTGCGGACCTTGCCTGGTACGCGCGGACCCGTAACCGCGCCGGTCGATGGCACCAGACAGTTGAGCTTTCCGCCCTTCTCACCGGCGCTGGCACCGTGGTGGCCGCAGGTCTGCAGGCTCCCGCCGCCATCACGGCCGTCATGGCCGGCGCCACCGTCTTCATCGGTGGATTCCGCCAGGTCTTCAACCACCTGGAGCGCTATGTTCTGGCGGCGGAAGCGCGGTCGCGGCTCCACCTGACCATCCAGCGCTACACATTGGTCCCGGAGTCGGAGCGGGATGAGGCCACGCGTGGACGCCTGCTGGATGAGATCGAGGCGGTCACGATGGCGGAGCTGCGCGGGCCGCCAGCAGCCGCGGGAACGCAGTCGGGTCACCTACCTGGAGGTCCGCCGCCTGCTTAGATGTTCGTCTCAAATCCCTCAAGATCCACTGACCGGCCAACGGCGGTGCTTGCCGTGCCGGCCATCCGCACCCGTACCTCCTGTGCGTCACGGCGCCCCGTGCCCCCCACGATGGTCCGCCACGCGCGACCCAGGCGCTGACATCGACCGGGCGGTGGCTGCACTCGTGGCCCAGCACGGCAGCCAGCAGCCGGCCGGTTCCGACACGGCCTTTTCTGTCCCGCCGCCGGGATTGCTTCCCGGCTGGACCCGGCCGCCGCGCCTCGGGACTCATCGTCGCGACGCCGGAGCCGGGGGCCGGGGGCCGGGAGCGGAGGCAACTGGGGCGCTGGCCGAGGGCTGGCCGTCCGCAGGGCCTCGACCTTCCCGACCGGCCGCGGCTGGCCCAGCAGCGTCAGCGAGGCGGTCGAGCTCGCTTCGTGCCCCCATCAGCTGCTGCGCGAGGATCAAAGGCCGAAGCGAAACTAGCCAGGTGTCAACGCCATGATATTCACATACGGCTGACAGTTAGTGCTTGGTCAGGTTGGTTCGCGGGTGGGTATGTCGCGGTGACAGGTGGGGCAGGCGCCGGCCCAGGTGGCCAGGAGGATCTGAAGTGTGCGG
>NZ_JBHWJJ010000192.1:0-11377 GCF_042732005.1 Streptomyces sp. NPDC059851
CAGCGGCCCGGCGACCGTCCGAACCGGTCCCGAGCACCGGGCTACCGCTGCGCAGGGGGCGCTGATCGCAGGGGACCCGGCCCGGGACCGGCGGGCGCGTGGCGTGCCCCGGGGCTGATCGATGCGGGTGGCCCGCCGGCCCTGTTCGCTGGAGTGGCCTGCTACCCCACGACGTTCCCCTTCCTCCCGCTTTTCTCCCGCTCTTTCACCGAGGACCGTCACCCGGTCGTGCCGGCGGCGCCGGACCCGCGGCCGGGCCGCCACGGTGTGGCTGTTGGCTGTTGGCTGCCGGCTGCCGGCTTGACCTTGACACTGTGACAAGGCCTTCACTGGTGCCGAGGAGGTGGTCCCGGTGGTCGTTCGGGGAGAGGAAATGAACGTGGTGCGCGCTGTCCAGGCGCTGGAGAGCAGCAGTGCGTCGGTGCGGCTGCGGGCGGCCCTGGCGGTCGGCACGGCCGCGGACCCCCGCTCCGTGGACGCGCTCATCGAGCGGTGCGGGGTCGAACCCGACTTCCACGTCCGGGACATGCTGACGTGGGCGCTGACGCGCCACTCGTCCTCGGTGACGGTCCCGAAGCTGGTCGACGCGCTCGGCTCGGAGTGCGTGCAGGCACGCAGTCAGGCCCTGCACACGTTGTCGAAGGTCGGGGACCGGCAGGCGTGGCCGGCGATCACACGGGCGCTGCTGACCGACGCCGACGACGAGGTGGCGCGGAGCGCTTGGCGGGCAGCGGTCGTCCTGGTGCCCGAAGGCGGTAGGGCCGGCTTGGCCGAGGTGCTGGCGACGCAGCTCGGGCGCGGCGGGCGGGAAACGCAGTTGAGCTTGAGCCGGGCCCTGGTCGCGCTGGGTGGGGCAGTCGTGCCGGTCCTGCGTTCCGCGATGACGGATCCGGCCCCTCGGGTGCGCCAGCACGCAATGGTCACGGAGCGGCTGGTGCGTGACCCCGATGCCGGGTTCGAGTGCGCCGTCGAGGAAGCGAAGCGGATCGCGGCCCTGGGCACGACCGCTCGGAAGGGGTAACGGGACGTGTTGATCGGTGATGTGGCGCGGCGGTCCGGGGTCAGCGCCCGCATGCTGCGCCACTACGAGTCGCTCGGCCTGCTGCGACCGACGGGACGTACCGGGGCGGGCTACCGGGAGTACTCGGGCGAGGACATCCGGCGCGTCTTCCACATCGAGAGCCTGCGGTCCCTGGGACTGCCGCTGCGCGACGTCGCACGGGCGCTGGATGATCCCGGGTTCTCGCCCTCGGGGCTCATCGAGGGCCTGGTCCGTCAGACGCGAGGACGCATCGCCGCCGAGACGGAACTGCTGACGCGGCTGCAGCGGATCGGTGCCGCGGAACCCGCCGACTGGGAGGACGTCCTGCGGAGCGTCGAGCTCCTGCACGCCCTGGCATCGGAGAGTGCCGGGAAGCGGCAGCGCGCGGCCCTGTCCGCGGCCGAGGGGGGTGCGGTGCCGGTGGAAGCCCTGGTCGAGGCCGTGTTGGGGGAGACGGAGCCGAACGTCGCCGGAGCGCTCCGCTGGGCGCTGGCCCGATCGGGCGGTGCCGCAGTGGCCCCGCTCGCGCAGGGGCTGGCGTCACCTGCTGCCGAGGTGAGGAGACGTGCGGTGCAGGCCGTCGCGGAGATCCCGGACCACGGGACGACCGCCCTGTTGCAGGACGCCCTCGCGGACTCGGACGTCGGGGTCCGCAGGTGTGCGGCCCTCGCGCTCGGGGCGCGCGGGGTGGCCGACGCGGTCCCCACGCTCACCGAAATGGTCGCAGACGAGGTGAACGACGTCGAAGCAGCCGATGCCCTCGGCGCGCTGGCGAGTGACCCCGCACTGGCGGACCGGATCGTCGCCGGGCTCGTCGACCACCTCGGCGCCCACGCCGCCGGTGCATCCGCACGGCTGCGGCTGGCGCAGGCCCTCGCGGACGTCCCCGGCAGCACGGCCTCACGTGTCCTCGCCGACCTGTCACAGGACGAGGACCGTGCCGTCGCGCTCACCGCGGCCTACGTTCTGGAGCTCCGCGACGCACGGTGACGGCCGTTCCGGCCGGCATGCCCGGGGGCCGCCCGCGGCCGCCACCGCCGCGTCAGGCACCGTTGCGGTACGGGACGGGTACGTCCGGGGCGGACGCCCGGGCCGGGCGGCGGAACGCGGCCCGGTAGGCGCTCGGGCGGTGGCCGGTGTGACGGGCGAAGAGGGTGGCGAAGGTGCCGGGGTCCTGGTAGCCGACGGCCGCGGCTACGGCGGCGACGGTGCGGTCGGTGGTCTCCAGGAGGTGGCGGGCGCGGCGGACCCGGGAGGCCTGCAGATGGGCCAGCGGGCTGCGTCCGGTCTCTTCGGCGAAGCGGCGCAGCAGCGTGCGGGTGCTGACCTGGAAGGCGTCGGCGAGCGAGGTGAGGTCGTACCGCTCGGCGAGGTTCTGGTCGAGCCGCCGCATGACCCGCTGGGAGAACTCCCGGCCGGGCTGCGGGAGGAGCCGCGGGTCGACGTACGGGGTCTGGGAGGTCCGGGCGTCGTCGACGAGCGTCACCCGTGCGGTGGTGCGGGCCACCCGGGCGCCGCTGTGTCGACGGATCAGGTCCAGCGCGAAGTCGTACATGGCGCTGAAGGCGGCCGTGGTCGTCACCCCCGTGTCGGTGACGACGAGGTGCTCCGGCCGTACGTCGGCGTTCGGGCAGCGTGCGGCCAGTTCGCCGGCGTGCAGCCAGGAGGTGGTGGCGCGGCGCCCATCGAGGAGCCCGGCCTCGGCGAGCAGGAACGCGCCGACGCAGAGGGAGACGACGGCGGTGCCGGCGGCGGCCCGGGCGCGGATCGCCGCGATCTCGGGGGCGAGTCGGGCGAGCCGCGCGTCGAGGTCGGTGTCCGGGGGCAGTTCGAAACCGGGGACCACGAGGACGTCGACCTCGCGCAGGGGACGCACGTCGAGGACCGCGCCGCCCGAGGCGGTGACCCGACGGCGGGGCGAGACGACCGACACCCGGTAGCCGGGCGCGTCCGATCCGGCGACGTGCCCGGCCATCGTCAGCAGGTCGGGGACGCCGAACACTTCGGACGCGAAGCAGTCCGGGTACGCCAGGACCCCGACCCGCAACGCACCCGGCCCGGAGCCCGGACCCGCACCGTCCTGCGCCCGCCTCGCCGTCTCGGCCATCGCCCCGCACCCCCTGGCGTCTCCGGCCCCGCCCCGGGGCTCGGGCCCGGGCCGCATATCGTCGTCGCCTGCCCCGCGTGTGGCGAGATTACCCCCTGCCTTGGCGGTCCCGCCCCTCACCCGGCGGTCGGTCCCCGGGCCAGGCTGGCCCCATGAGCGACGACGATCCGATCACCGACTTCACCCGCCGGAGCGTGGCCGTCGAGGGGGTGGTGAAGACGGTGTACGTGGCCGGGGCCGGGCCCGCGGTCGTGGTGCTGCCCGAGATGCCGGGCATCAGTCCCCACGTCCTGCGGCTCGCACGCTGGGTGCGGAACGCGGGTTTCACCGTCCACGTGCCCTCCCTGTTCGGCACGGACGGCGCCTTCCCCACGATCGAGGGCGGCCGGGAGGTCGTCCGCCGCGCCTGTGTCAGTGCGGAGTTCCGCGCCTTCGCCGGGGGCGGCACCAGCCCGGTGACGGTATGGCTGCGCGGCCTGGCGCGCCAGGCCCACACCGCGTGCGGAGGGCCGGGGGTGGGCGCGATCGGCCTGTGCTTCACCGGCAACTTCGCCCTCACCATGGCCCTGGAGCCGGCGGTGATCGCCCCGGTGGTCAACCACCCCTCGCTGCCGCTCGACGACCCCGGTGGGCTGGAACTCGACGCGGCGGACGCGCGGGCGGTGCGCGACCGGCTCGACCGTGACGGACTCACCGTCCTCGCCTACCGCTTCGAGGGCGACCGCTGGTGCACGGGGCGGCGCTTCGCCGCCTACCGCGCACTGCTCGGCGACGCCTTCGACGGACGCGTCCTCCCGGACAGCGCCGCCAACCCGGCCCCGCCGCCCTTCTTCGCCGACCTGGTCGGCACCCCCCACAGCGTCGTCACGGCCCATCTCGTCGACGAGGACGGCCACCCCACGATCCGGGCCCGCGACGAGATCCTCGCGTTCCTCACGGACCGCCTGCACCCGCACGGGAAGCGACCGCTGCCGACGGTCTGACCGGGCGGCTGGGCATGAGCTGCGCCACGGCGACGACGGACTCCGAGCGACGGCGGTGCCGGCCCCGCCGGAGCGCCGGGCCCGCCCGGTCTGAACGCCCGGCACTGCGGCAGACCTTCGACCGGAACGCTGGGTTCCGAGCCCCCGCCTCCCTGCCGCGGCGTGGGCGCCGCGACCGGCTCCGGTGAGCAGCGCCCGGCCGGAAGCCGCGTGCGCTGGCCGTCACGGAGCGGTCGACGATCGATGCGCGCTGTCCCGACGGCGCTCCCGGCTGGCAGACTCCTCCACCATGGCGAATAGCGGACTGTGGGTCGGCATACTCACCGCGCTGACCGCGCTCGGAGCCAGCTACATCACCGCGCGCGCGACCTCGCGCGCGGCGCTGGCACAGGCCCGAACGACCACGACGGCGGCAGCCCTTCGTGAGCAGCGCGACCGGCGTCGGTCCACCTACCGGGAAATGATGGACTGCGCACACGCGTTCAATGAGGTCACGTGGCAGATCGACGAGGTCGACGCGGCGCGTGACCGTGAGGGCAAGGACCGGCTCCTGACGCAGATGTACGAGCGCATCGGCCCTGCCATCGGGACCATCAACAAGGCGGCCCATGAAGTCAGACTCGACGGTCCTGCCGAGGTTTCCGCCGCGGCGGAGCAGGTGCGGCAGAGGGCACGACGCGTGCAGCCGCTGCTCAAGGCGCTCATCGGTGACGGCAGTCCGGAGCGGAGCCACGACTACGACGCTGCGTACCTGGATTTCCGGGACGCCTACGTCTCGTTCATAGGCCTGGCGAGACAAGCGTTGGAAGTCGAGGACGAAGTGGGATGACCCTGTGCGCAGGCCCCTCCCGTTGGACGACGGTCCGACGTGATCGCGGTGCCGCGGCACTCCCCCGGCCCGTCGCACGAATATCGGTTGCCCGTCGGCGATGCCGGCCGTTCCAATGACCGGCACGATCACCCGGGCGCGCCCGCGACGGCGAGGCGGGGTGAACGCGGACCGCCGGCCCGGCCGCCGCGCGATCCGGGTGGACCGTAACCGCATCGCCCCAGGGGAGAGGCACCTGATGAACACCCCACCATCGCTGTTCGGCGCAGAACGGGCCGACGGGTCGTCCGTCCAGATCGGCGCTCTCGTCCCGCTGTCGAGGCCCGGCTGGGTCGAGGCGGGCCGGCATCTGCTCGCCGGGCTCGACCTGGCCGTTCGTGAGGTCAACGACGCCGGCGGGATCGGCGGAAGACCACTGGAACTACTGGTCCGGGACACCGCGGCCGATCCGGAGCGGGCCGCGGCGGCCGTGGACGAACTGGCCGGCCTCGGCGTGACCGCCGTGGTGGGCGAGTACCACAGCGTCGTCGCCCGTTCCGCCGCCGCTCGGGCCGACGCCCTCGACGTGCCGTTCCTCTGCTCGTCCGGGGTGCTCGACGCGCTCACGGAACGGCCGACGGACCGGGTAGCGCGCCTGGCGCCGGCCCAGTCCCGTGGCTGGCGGACCTACGCGGACTTCCTCCTCGGCACGGGTCACCGCCGGATCGCCGTGGCGACCCAGCCGAGCGTCTACTGGGCGTCCGGAGTCCGCGTCCTGCGGGACCACCTCGCTCCCCGGGGCGGCGCCGTGGTCGAACTCGACACGAACGCGCTCACCACGCAGGCACTGTGCGACGCGCTCGTCGACCACGGTGCGACCGCCCTCCTCCTGCTGGTCGGCCATCCGGAGCCGGCGGTGCCGATCGTCAGAGCCGTCCGCGGCGACCGGCGGCTCGCGGAGGTTCTGATCGGTGCCCCGGCAGGACAACCGGAGTTCCCCCAATGGTTGGGGGCGCTGGGCGAGGACGGTACCGGGATCCCGTTCCTGCGGTACCTACCCGAGCGCCTCGAACCGCTCGGCGAACGCGTCGGGAGGGAGCTCCGCGAGCGGCTGGGCGCAGCCCCCTCCTTCGTCGCCTTCGAGGGCTGGGACACCATCGCCGTCCTCGCCCACGTGCTGCGTTCACACGGCACGGACCGGGCGGCCGTCACCGCGTCATGGCCGCGCGTGGCGGTCGAGGGAACCCGCGGACTGATCCGGTTCTCCCGCACGCCCGGCATCAGCGTGTGGCAATGGGCTTGGCCGCCCATCCAGATCGCGGACCGGGACCCGGCGGAACCCGATCGCTTCCGGACCCTCCACACCGCCTGAAAGAGCGCGCCAGCTCAAGGCGAGGGCCGACGGTCAACGCGCTTCCCTCCACGGCCTCGTCGGGGGAAGCGCTCCCACACCCTTGTCCCGCCCCGCCGCGCCGCGCCGCCCAGTCTGCGGGCGGGGAGGGGTCCGGGCCGCCCTCGGCGCGACCTATGGGTAAATAAAGCGAAACTAACGGACATACCAGTAGATTTCTTGCCGTGGCTTCCAGATGTCACTGGAGACGGGGCAAGGAATGAGCACGGACGACCGCGTCGCTGTGACGACCGGGATCGCACGACAGTACGCGTCACCCGGATTCGCAGGGCCCGGACGGCTCGGGCTGGTGACCAGCCGCACCGGCGTTCTGCCCGACCTGCGCCCGGCCGCACCCGCGCTGGCCGTCGCGCGGAGTCCGGCCGCATGTGACCGACCGGGAGGTCTTGCCTCCCGTACCCACCGCCGGGGCGGTGGCCGGTGCGCTGTGGCGGCGGGTGTACCCCGATCACTCAACGTGGCGCGCCACTGACGGCGGTGCGTTGCGGCGGGCCGGCGGGGCGGGCGACGCCCCACAGCCGCCGTGTGGTCCGCCGGCGCCACCGCGCCGATGGGGCCCGCGCCGACCTGCTGCTCCCCCTGAGACGTCTTCCGCACCGTGCGACCTGCACCTGTTCCCCTGACGGAAGCGAAGCGGCTGCCGCTGCAGCACCCACAGCCGTCACGAAGAACCCGGGCCGAGCCGCCCCGGCAGCCGGACGGGACCCTCGTCGGCCCACGCGCCCCCATGGACCGCACCCGCATCCGCACCCGACCGAAGCAGCTCTGCGGGCGGCGCACGGCGTCGTCCTGACCTGCGTATGGAGGACATCCCCGCCGATGACCGCGATGACCGACCGCACAACGACATCCGAGGCCGCCATCCGCGGCTTTCGCGCGGGCGACGGACCGCAGGTGGTGGAGGTGTGGCGGCGCAGTGCGCCGGCCGATCCCATCACTGCGGACCGCTTCCGCTCCCTGGTGCTGCTCGACGCCAACTTCGATCCGGAGGGACTTCGGGTCGCGGTCGAGGGCGACCGCATCGTCGGCGCGGCCTACGCGGTGCGCCGTCTGACGCCGATGGCCGGCACCGACCTGGAGCCGGAGCAGGGCTGGATCCCGTTCTTCTTCGTCGACCCGGCCGCCCGCAGGCGCGGCCTCGGGCACCGGCTGCTGGCAGACGCCCTCGACTGGCTGCACCGCCACGGCCGCAGCCGGGTGGACTTCTCCTCGTACACCCCGAACTACGTCCTGCCCGGCCTGGACGCCGAGACGTACCCGGAAGCGGCCCGGCTCCTGGAGTCCCTGGGCTTCCGCACGCTGTACGAGGCTGCGGCGATGGACCGCGGCCTGGTGGGCTACCGCTTCCCGGAGGACGTCGCGCGCCGCATGGAGGAGCTGACGGCGCAGGGCTACCGGTTCGCCACCCCGTCCGACGACGACCTGGTGGATCTCTTCGCGCTCGCCGGGAGCCACTTCGGTCCGGACTGGGCGTGCACGATCCGGACGTGCCTGGCCACGGGCACGCCGCTCGACCGGATCGTCGTCGCCCGGGACCCTTCGGACCGCATGGTCGGCTGGGCCATGCACGGCGCGTTCGACGCAGTGGACGAGCGGTTCGGCCCGATCGGCGTGCTGGAGGAGATGCGCGGCACCGGCCTCGGCGAGGTCCTCCTGCACCTGGTCCTGGAGAGGATGCGGGCGCGCCGCGCGCACGCCGCGTGGTTCCTGTGGACCGGTGCGCAGTCCCCGGCGGGTCACATGTACCGCAAGACCGGTTTCACGACGACCCGCGTCTTCCGGGTGATGCGCCGGGAGGCCGCTCGATGACACCGGCACGCCGCGCCAGCGGCCTGAGCCGCCGTCACTTCGCTCTCGCCCTCCCCTCGGCGCTGCTCGCCTCCGGATGCTCCGCGCCGCACCAGGGCACCGGGCGGCCCGGCGATCCGATCGTCCTGACCCTGCTCTCCCACTACGCGAGCGGGGTGCTCAAGGAGGCCCTCCAGGGCCCGGTCGACGAGTGGAACGCCACCCACGACCGGGTCAAGGTGCAGACCAAGGCCGTCGAGTTCACGGACCTGCTGACCACGTTCATGGTCCGGCAGGCCGCGGGCCAGGGCACCGACATCCTCCACCCCTACTGCTTGTGGAACGGCCAGCTGGTCCGGGCGGGCGTCCTACGGCCCGCTCCGCCCGACCACGCCCAGGAGATCACACGCGGCTACAGCGAATCCGCGGTCGACGCCGCCTCGGTGGACGGCAAGGTCTACGGCTATCCCACCGAGGTGCAGACGTACGCCCTCTACTACAACAAGCGGCTGCTGCGCGAAGCCGGCGTCGCCGGCCCGCCACGCACGTGGCGGGAGCTGGAGGAGACCGCCTACCGCACCGCCAGGCGCGACCGGTACGGCAACACGCTGGTCCAGGGCTTCGGCCTGTCGACCGCCGACGACTCCACCACCGTCGGGCAGACGCTCGCCCTGCTCAACGCCGCAGGCGGAACGTTCGTCTCGAAGGACGGCAGGAGCACCGCCATCGACTCGCCGGCCGGGCGGGCCGTGTTCGACCTGGAGCACCGCCTCGTCGCCGGAGGGGCGAGCACCCCCGGTGTCAACGTCTACAAGGCCTTCCGGTCCGGGCAGGTGGCCATGGTGGTCAGCGCCGGATGGTGGACCGGAAGCCTGAAGACCCTCATGGGCAAGGACTACCGCGACGTCGGCGTCGCGCCGCTGCCCCTCCCCGAGGCCGACGGCGAGCGCGCCACGCTCTCCACCGGCTTCATGCTGGGCGTCAACGCGGCCGGCAAGCACCCGCGGGCGGCCTGGGAGTTCCTGCGCTGGCTCAACACGGAGAAGGTGGACGTGAAGGGCGCCGAGGAGGGTGCGAAAGCGACCCGCATGAGCTCCCTGCAAGTGTCGGTCGGCTCCCTGACCGGCCGCGCCGATGACATGCGGACGCTCCTGGACGCGCACGGCGATGCCAACCTGCGCCCCTTCCTGGACGCGCTGGCGTACTCGGTGCCGGAGCCGAACGTGCCCGGTGCGCAACAGGCCAAATCGTTGCTGCGCAAGAACATCGAGGCGCTGTGGACCGGTCAGCAGTCGGTCGACCAGGCGCTGCGCACCACCCGTCGTCAAGTCGATCGCGAGGTGTCGCGCTCGTGGTGAACACGCTGACGCCGACGACGATCGACCGGGCGGCGCCCCCCACGCGCGCCGCCGGGCCGGCCGTCGACGGCCGCGCCCGTACCCGGCGCCGCCAGGCCGTCGCCGCCTATCTCTTCCTGGCTCCGACGTTGCTGTTCTTCGCCGTCTTCCTGATCCTGCCGCTCGGCTTCGCGCTGCTGCTGTCGATGTCCCGTTGGACCGGGTTCGACGTCGGCGGCATCCAACCGGTCGGCACGGACAACTTCACGGGCCTCTTCGCGGAAGGATCGACGTTCCTCGCGCCGATCCTCACCAACACGCTGCTGTTCGCCCTGGGCACCGTGGTCCTTGCGCTCGCCGGGTCGGTGGTGGTCGCCACCTGCATCGACAACCTGCGGTTCCAGGGTCTGTGGCGCACCCTGTACTTCCTGCCGATCGTGACGACCGTCGTCGCCGTCGGCAACGTGTGGAAGTACATGTACGAGCCGGGCGGACTGGTCAACGGCGTACTCAACGCCCTCGGGCTCGGCTCGGTGGCCTTCCTCCAGGACCCGGACACGGCGCTGCCCTCGGTCGTGGTCGTCCAGGCCTGGGCCTCGGTCGGCTCGGCGATCCTCGTCCTGACCGCCGGGCTGAAGTCCATTCCCGAGTCGTACTACGAGGCAGCGGCGCTCGACGGCGCCGGGCCGGTCACCGTCTTCTGGAAGATCACGCTGCCGCTACTGCGGCCGTCCCTGTTGCTGGTGTGCATCACCCAGCTCATCAGCGGTCTGCAGTCGTTCGCGCTGATCACCGTGATGACCAAGGGCGGGCCGGGTGACGCGACCAACGTGGCCGCCCTGGAGATGTACCGCCAGGCCTTCTCGTACGGCCACTGGGGTCCTGCGAGCGCCGCCGCGTTCGTGCTGTTCGTGGTGGTCCTCGTGGTCACCCTGGTGCAGTTGTGGATCTACCGGCGCAAGGGGGAGGACGCATGATCCGCCGCCGTTTCCCGTGGTTCTCGTACCTGGTGGTCGTGATCGGCGCCGTGCTCACGGTGGTGCCGTTCCTCGACATGGTGATGACGTCGTTCAAGGGGGCCGGCGAGGCCGGCACGCTGCCGTACCGGTTCCTGCCCGAGGCCTTCGACCTGTCGAACTACCGGGCGGCGATCGACCAGCTCGACCTGCCGGTGCTCTTCCGCAACAGCGTCGTCGCAACCACGGTGATCACCGGGTCGGTGCTGTTCACGTCGTCCCTCGCCGGCTACGCGCTCGCCAAACTCCGCTTCCCCGGCCGGAACTTGATCTTCCGACTCGTGCTGTCGACGATGATGTTCCCCCCGTTCCTCTTCTTCATCCCGCACTTCCTGATCCTGGTGCACTGGCCGCTGGCGGGAGGCAACGACCTGTTCGGACGCGGGGGCGCGGGCCTGACCGTCAGCATCGCGGCGCTCTCCGTGCCGTTCCTCGTCAACGGCTTCGGCATCTTCCTGATGCGCCAGTTCATGGTCTCGATCCCGGACGAGGTCCTGGAGGCCGCGCGCATCGACGGTGCCGGCGAGTTCGGCGTGTGGTGGCGGATCGTGGTGCCGCAGACCAGACCGGTCGTGCTGACGCTCGGTCTGCTGACCTTCGTCCACGCGTGGAACGAGTACATCTGGGCGCTGCTCATCTCGACCGCCAACCCGGACGTGATGACCCTGCCCGTCGGCATCCAGCTCCTGCAGGACCACGTCGACCCGACCCGCACCATGCCGATCGTCATGGCCGGTCTCGTCCTGAGCACCCTGCCGATCTTGGTCCTGTTCCTGCTGCTGCAGAAGTACTACATCCGCGGTGTGATGCTCAGCGGCCTCAAGTGAGCGGCTCCGGCACGCGTCCGACGTCGCCGGGCTTCCCCGCCGTCCCGTCGCCGTCGGC
>NZ_JBHWJJ010000193.1:0-11358 GCF_042732005.1 Streptomyces sp. NPDC059851
ACGCACGGGCGTCGACGGGGGCCGGCCGGGAGCAGGACGGGTCAGCAGCCCGGGGCTCCCGTGCCGCCGCGTTGCGGCAGGTTCAGGTTGGGCGCGGAGCTCGGCCAGGTCAGGGCGGCCGTCTTCGTCGTCCCGTCCGCGTTGACCTGCACGATGGGGATGGGCTTGCCGACGGCGTTCCCTTCGCTCCCGAACGACAGCCACCCGCTGGCCCCGGGCAGCATCTGCGCGCAGTAGAACTGGTGCAGGATGCCGGTGAGCAGGCCCGGGGTCTTCGCCTTGCCCCCCTCCCGCCGGGCCGCGCTGACCGCGGCGGCCACGGCGTCGTGCGTGAGCATCGCCTGCCCGCTGGCCAGGCTCGCGGGATCGAAGGACAGCGGCGGCTGCGCGCCCTGCGTCGTGGCCAGGGGCTGCTGCGTGCACGGGTCGGGGCGGCCGGTGAACGCCGACCAGAACTGGTCGTAGTTGCGCTTGGCGTCCGATCCGGGGCACTCGCTCCCCCACTCCTCCGGGCTGGCCAGCGCCGTGTACGCGACGGTGACCCGGCCCGAGGCGATGCCCTTGAGGACCACGTCGTCGCGGATGGCCTCCGAGGCGTCGTCACCGGCCAGGATGTGCAACTGCCCGATGCCGCAGGGCGCTCCCTGCACCCAGGTCTGGACGAAGGCGCCCAGGTCGCGGCCGCGGCCGGCGAAGTACACGGTGGAAGGGGCCGCCTGGCACAGGTTGGCGTGCATCAGGGTGAACTGCTGCACTAGGTGGTCGTAGCGGCCCGCGCCGCTGGGCATGTCGCGGGGCGAGGTGTACGGCAGCACCGTCACCGTGCGGTCGGTGGCCTGGAAGCGGACCTTGGCCTCGGCCGCCAGGGTGGCCGTGTAGTCGTCGCCCTCGACGCCGTCGGCGACCACCGCCATCGAGCTGACCGCCGGCTTCAGTCCCGAGACGTACTGGTTGGCCGCGATCACCGTGTCCGTGTTGGTCGGCGCGACGCGGAACATGTCCGGGATCAGCTTCTTGCCCGTCGGATCGGCCGGGTCCAGGTTCATGGAGTTGCCGGTGACCGTGGAGCCGATGACGGGGATGTGCAGCTGGGACGAGATGGCCGCGGCGGCCTGCCTGGTCTCCTCGGTGGACTGGCCGAGGCCGACGACCGCCGAGATCCGCTCGGACCGGGCGTGCTGCTTGACGCTGTCCACTGCCTGCTGCCAGGCCCCGTACTGGCTGCCCATGTTGGCCAGGTAGAGCTTGACGCCGGGCTTGCTGCCGTACGCGGCGGTGTTGTTCGCCCGCCAGACGGCGGTGATCGCGCCCTCGATGTTGTGGTACAGCGACTCGTGGGTCAGCGTGTCCACGTCGTGGACGGGCGACAGGTTCAGCATCAGCACGACGCTGGTGGCCTCCCCGGTCACCGCGTCGTTGGCGGCGCGCACCTGCTTCTGGAGGGCGCGCATGCGGTCCGGGTCGTCCTTCGTGAACGGCTTGCCTTCGATGTTCACCCCGACGCAGGCCAGGGGCTTGCCGGTGGCGGTCATCCCCTTCCCGCACGACAGTTCGGGCCGTGTGGCGATGTGGTGAATCCGCTCACCGCCCACGACGGCGCCGGCCAGGACCAGGAGGATGACGACCACCGACACCACCGGATGGCGGCGCCACCGGAGGAACCGTGGAATGCGTACGCCTGCGGGCATGAAGTACTCCTAGCGGTGCGCACGGCCACGCGGGGCGTGGCGCGGAAGGATCAGGCGAAGCGGGCGCCGGCCTGCTGGAGGGCGCTGACGTCGAGCAGACGGGAGTTGTGTGCCAGGCGTTCGAAGCCCTCTTCGATCTGGGCGTCCCATCGCCGGTTGCGCTCGGTGAGCGGGTCGTTGTACAGCCAGAGCAGCGCGAGGAGCTTTGCGGTGGCCACCGAGACGACGTCCCGGCCGGCCTGTTCGATCCCGGCGACGAGGTGGGCGTACGCCTCCTGCACGGACTGCTCGTGGACGAGCCGGCAAGGCGCCGAGGCGAGGTAGTCGAGGAGCCGCACCCAGGCGCGGTGGTCGCGGTCGAAGCGCTGGGCGAGCGCTTCGGCGACCGGGGGGAACTCGCCCAGCACCAGGGCGTAGAAGAGCTGCTGCTCCTCGCGGGCGACGGCCGAGCCGTTGTGGGCGGACGTCAGCGGGGCCAGGGCCTGGGCCTGCCGGGTGAACACCTCGCGCCAGGGATCGGCCGGGGTGTGCTGGCCGGGCCCGGGCGGGGCGACGGGGGCGGCGGCGAGGGCGGTGAGCGCACAGCGGCCCAGCCAGGGGTGCAGGACGGGGGGTCGGTCGGCCTCGCCCCAGCCGACCTCCCGGATGAGGGAGGGGCGGTGGAAGAAGGTGCTGACCCACAGGTTGCGGCGCAGCAGCTCCAGGCTGCGCGGCAGGTCCGCTATCTCGGGCGGCACGCGGGGGTCGTCGGCCGTGCGCATGTCGGCGAGGTACGCCGCGGCGAGGACGGCGGGCGGCGCGGCGGTCCACTGCCGACCGGGCGGGGCGAGCCCTTCGGGGAGGCTGTCCTCCAGGGCCCGCGACCACAGGGGTCTTCCGCTCGCGTCGACGGCGGCGGGCAGGGGTCTGTCCCGTTCCGCGGCGTCGGCTTCGTGTGGTGCGGAGGCGCGCTGCTCCTGGAGGGTGAGGGCGGCCCCCCAGTGGCCGCCGGTGAGGGCGTGGGCGACGGACGGGGGGACGGGCGCGGCCAGGGAGCCCCCGCTTGCGGCCACGTCCCCGGCGCGCTCCTCGGACATCGGGTCGAGCCACACCGGGTACCAGTAGTGGGCCGCCGCGAGCGGGTCCGGGCCGCCGCCCGGCTCCCCCTGCCGGGTCCACACCGCTCGGGTGCCGCGGGACAGCAGGGGGATGCGGCGCTGCGGGGTCTCGGGCAGCGGGCTGGTGCGCCAGGGCTCGCACCAGCGGGTGGTCCACTCCGGCTGCCACTGGTCACAGGCGGCGAGGACGACGAGGGGGTCCGCGGCGCCGAACGGTCCGGGTGCGTGCTGCTCGTTGCGGATCCGGGCGGCGACGAGGGCGGTGAGGAAGCGGCGGCCGGCCGGGGTTTGCGCCCCGTCCACGAACAGCACCCAGGCGTGGTCGTGCCGACCGCGGGCGGGCTCGGACGCCGGGATCTCGCAGGTACAGGCGGAGCGCAGCGCCGGGTGCCGCTCCGCCTGGTCCTTGGCGTCGGCGAGGAAGGCCGCCAGCAGCGGTGCGACCGCCGCCGAGCGGGATGCGGAGCTGAGCCTGATCAGGGCGTCCACGGAGCCGGCGGCCTCCGCCTCGGGGATGCCGACGTGCCAGCGCAGCGCGTCGCGCAGGCCCCAGCGGGCGGTGCTCTGCAACAGCGATCCGATCACGGGCCGGGCTCCGTCCCGTACCGCTCCGGCGACCTCGCGGGGGCCCTGGACGAGCGGGCTGAGCGCGCCGGTGACCACCACGTCCATCGTGGCGTCCACGGCGTTTTCGAGGCGGGAGGCGAAGCGGCCGCGGGGGGTGTTGCGCGTGTAGTGCCGGATCAGGTCGCGGATCTGCTCCGTGGCGCGGGCGCGGTCGGGTTCCAGTTCCTCGTTGAGCGCCAGCAGTCCGAGGGCGAACCGGTGGAACACCGGGCTGCGGCGTAACGTGTCCCAGCCGCGCATCATCTGGAAGGCGACCAGGGCCGTCGCGGACACGGGGTCCAGCGGGGTCTCGTGGAAGTCGAGGTGGGCGTGGACCACCGTCGACCCGCATCCCCGGGACAGGGACCGCAGCACGCTGGACTTGCCGGACCGGCGCGGGCCGAGCAGGGCCACCACGGGTTGCCGCTGGTCCGGATAGCGCCAGATCATGTGCCGCAGGAACGCGTCCGTCCCCTCCGCATGGCCGAGTTCCGCCGTTGCGCTCATCATGCCCCGCCCCCCCGAATCATCGATACGCGCACACCGACGACACGGAAGGTAACACCGGGAGGACGTGGAGCGACGGGGATCCTGCGGATCCGGTCGGGCTGCTACGGCCGTCCTGCTACTGATCTTCGGCCGATATCCTGCAACCGCGCCGTTCCGGCCGGTTCCGGGGCGGCGGTCGGAAACGTGACATGCGATGTGCCGGGCCGCCGTGCGGCCGGAGAGGGAGCCCCGATGGACGTGCAGCACTTCGAGCGGATCACCGCCTTCATCGAGGCGCGGCTCACCCCGCTGTTCGACGAGGCGACCGGCAGCGAGCGCGGCTTCGCGATGGACGACACCTCCCGCGCGCTGCGGGCGCTGCGCAACGCGGTGCTGGAGGCCTCGGCGGTCAGGGGGCTCTTGGAGAAGCGGGCCACCGCGGACGCGGCCCTGGGCCGGGTCATCGACCAGTCGGTGGAGCACCACTGGGACGTGCTGCGCGGGATCGCCCGCCAGTGGGAGGACCACGCCGACTTCTCGAAGGAGTTCAAGCGCCACGCGTGGGAGCTGGAGGCCGTACCGGCCGCCGTCGCCGCGGAAGGCTGAGCCCCGGCGGGGCGGCGCCTGCGCACCCCGGAGTGACAATGGGGGTGGCGGTCCGGCTCCGAGGGGCAGGAGACGACGATGAACGGCTCGGTGCCCATCGGGCGGGTGGTCGGAGTACCCCTGCGGATGCACTGGAGCGTTCCGCTGCTGGTGGTGCTGTTCGCGTACGGGCTCGGCCGCCAGACCCTCCCCGCCTGGACGCCGGGGCGTTCGAACACCGTGTACACCGTCGCCGCCGCCGTCGGCGCGCTGCTGCTCCTGGGCAGCCTGTTGCTGCACGAGACCGCCCACGCGGCCACCGCCCGCCGCAAGGACATCTCCGTGGAGGACGTGACCCTGTGGGCGCTGGGCGGCATGACCCGGATGGGTCGGCCGCAGAGCGCCGGGGTGGCGTTCGCAGTGGCGGTCAGCGGGCCGCTGGCCAGCCTCGCGGTCGGGGTCGCCGCGCTCGGTGCGGGCCTCGGACTCCACAGGTTGACCGGCTGGGCGGTGCCCGCGGCGGTCCTGGTGTGGCTGGGCTGGACGAACCTGTTCCTCGGGGTGTTCAACCTGTTGCCGGCTGCGCCTCTCGACGGCGGGCGGGTGCTCCAGGCACTGCTGTGGTGGCGTACCGGCGACCGGGAGCGGGCGGAACGCGCGGCCTCCCGCAGCGGGCAGGTCTTCGGCGTGCTGCTGGCGGCCTTCGGCTGGATCTCCTTCCTGCGCGGTTCACCGGGCGGGCTGTGGCTGGTCCTCGTGGGCCTGTTCATGGCGGTCGTCGCGGGCGCCGAGCGGCGCACCACGGAACTGCGCGCGGCCCTGGAGGGGAAGCGGGTGTCCGACGCCATGTCGGCGCCGGTGGTCACCGGCGCGGACTGGCTCGCCGTACCGCGGTTCATCGACGAGGTGGCCCTGGACGCGCGGCACTCGGTGCTGCCCCTGCTCGACTTCGACGGCCGGCCGAGCGGCATCGTGCACATGGCCCGGCTGGCCGCGGTTCCCTCCGCGCAGCGGGAGGAGCTGAGGGTCCGCGACGTGGCGACGCCGCGGGAGCGGTGCACGGTCGCCGCTCCGGGCGATCTACTGACGGAGGCGCTGGACGCGCTGCGGCCCAGTGTCGGGCTGCCGATCCTGGTGCTGGAGGGGGAGCGGCTGGTCGGGATCGTCACGGCGGCGGACATCTCCCGCATGCTGCGCCGGCACGCATTGGGCGGAGGCGGGCGGGAGACCGGCTGAGCCGGGCCGGGGACCCGGGGCGGGCCGGGGCGGGGCCGGGGCGGTGGTACTCCCCTCCTCCCCCGCACGCTCGCCTCCTCCCCCGCACGCTCGCCGCCCGCCTCTGTTCGCTATTCGCCGATGCGCAGGAGCGCGAGGGTGATGTTGTCGGGGCCGCCCGCCTCGATCGCGGCCCGCCACAGCTCGTACGCGGCCTTGCCGTCGTCGTGCACCCGCAGCAGTTCGCCGAGCTCCTCCTCCGGCACGGCGTCGGTCAGCCCGTCGGAGCACACCAGGTAGCGGGCCCCCGCCGTGACGGCGCGCGTGGAGACGTGCGGCGTGATGCCGGTGCTGTGACGGGCGCCGCCGATGGCTTGCGTGAGCAGGGACGTCGTACGCTGCCCCGGCGCCAGGGGCGGGTTGTCGTCCACGCTCACCTGGCACAGCTCCTCCTGCGTCGCGTCGAGGACCCGGCTGTCGCCCACGTTGAAGGAGATCAGCGACTCGGCGAGGACGATGGCTCCGGCGACCGTGGTGCCCATGGTGGCCAGCCCCGGATCGCTGTCGGCGGCCGCGTACAGCGCCTGGTCGCACATCGACAGCGCCTCCCGGACGGCGCCCTCGCTGGCCAGGACGGGTCCGAGCGCGGCTAGCTGGCGCACCACCAGCGCGCTGGCCACCTCGCCGGCCGGCTGGCCGCCGATCCCGTCGGCGACCGCGACGACGAGGGGCTCGCCGAGGGGGAAGACGAAGGTCTGCGGGTTGCGGGTCACGGTGGCGCACAGCGTCCACGGTCCGACGACGAGGCTGTCCTCGTTGTGGTCCCGTATCAGCCCGGCATGGCTCAGCGCGCTCACGGCTACGTACGGCATCGCACCACCATTGTCACGCCGCGGGCCCGCGGCCGCTCCGGGGAGCGGGCCGGGCCGCGGGGTCGACCGCCGCGGGCGCCGGCGGCGAGCCGGTGCGCGGGCTACGGCCGGCGGCGGGGCTTGCCGCCCTTGGCGCCCTTGCCGGTGCCGGTGGCCTTGCCGGTTCCCTTGCCGCCCTTGGCGTTGCGGGCGCCCTTGGCTCCGCCCGCGCCGCCGGACCCGCCGCGCAGGCTCTTCCCCGCCGCCGGCCGGCCGGCCGCCGAACCGCGCGCGCCGCCTCCCTTCGCCTCGGCACGGCCCCGCTGCTTCGGCTGTGCCGCGGCCGGCTGGGGGCCGCGCGTGCTGTTGACCGTACGGCCGCGGACGATCCCGATGAAGTGCTCGACGAGGTCGCTGGTCTCGTCCTCCAGCCACGACAGGGCGACCCGGGAAGCGGGCGCGTCGGTGACCGGTCGGTAGGTCAGGTCCCGGCGGTGGTGCAGGCGGGCCAGGGACTGCGGGACGACGAGGACGCCGATGCCGGCCGCGACCAGTTCGACGGCGTCGGCGGTCGTCGCGGGACGTTCGAACGCGGGACGCCCGGGCGGGGTCTCCCAGCCGAGGGTGTCGTCGAGGGGGTGCAGCACGATCTCGTCGGCCAGGTCCTCGACGGTCACCTCCTCGACGGCGGCCACGAGGTGGTCCTTGGGGACGATGACCACGGTGGTCTCGGTGTAGAGCGGGATGGCGGACAGGCCCGTGCGGTCCATCGGCAGGCGCACGAGACCCGCGTCGGCGCCGCGGTCACGCAGGGTGCCCGGTGCCTCGGCGGCGGACACCTGGACGAGGGCCAGCGGCACGTCGGGCAGGCGCTCGTTCCAGATCCGAACCCACTTGCCGGGGGTCACTCCGGGGACGTACGCGAGCCGGAACGAGGGAGAGAGCGGGGGGTGTGCTTCCGAGCCTGTCACCCGGCCAGGTTACCGGGCGTGGTCAGGAGTAGCGCACACGCTCGATATTCTTGTCGTCATGACGTCGCACAAGACCGCCCAGACCATGAAGCCCGCCACCGCGGCGAAGAAGCTGGGTGTGTACCTCGAAGCCACCCCCGCGGAATTCCGGGAGGGTGTCGTTTCCCGCAGCGAGCTGAACGCGCTGCAGGCCGACCCGCCGGAGTGGCTGCGGGAGCTGCGACGCAACGGTCCGCACCCGCGTCCGGTGGTCGCGGCCCGGCTCGGCGTCTCCATCGCCGGCCTCGCCCGCGGTGGTGTCACCGAGGCCCTCACCACCGAGCAGATCGACGCGATCAAGCAGCAGAACCCGGAGTGGCTCCAGAAGGAGCGCGCCACGCAGGCGGACGTCCGCAAGGAAGCGGCCCGCATCAAGGAGCGGAACGCGGAGCGCGCGGCGCGCCGGGAGCAGTCCGAGTCCTGACCCCGCACGCCCCACCCGCACCGCACTCACTCCGTACCGACACCGAGTGCGCCGGAGCAGGCCCGGCGCACCGGTGCACATCCCCCGCTCAAAGGCCGTTCCGCTACCGGCCCCCGGCGTGGCCCGCCCGTGCTCCGGGCAGGCCTTCCGTGTGATCTCGCAACTCCTCGCACGGTTCCGCCGCAACGCTGCGGCCGCACCCGTGTTCACGGCCGACTTCAGCTCGACGACCCAGTGGGTCGCCGGACGGTCCTGGGCCTATCCCAACGGCGGCCCCATCAACCCCGGCGACAACAAACTCGACTACCTCACCGCCGACCCCGCCTACAGCCGCAGCGGCACCTTCCGCGCCACCCGCCGCCCGGACGGCAAGTGGGACGCCGGCCTGCTCACCACCGAAGGCAGCAAGGAGGGCTTCCTGCTGCGCGCGGAGGACGTCCTGGAAGCACGCGTCCGGCTCCCGGAGGAGATAGGGGCCTGGCCCGCGATCTGGACCTGGCGGGACGGCGGACAGGAGGTCGACGTCTTCGAGTACCACCCCGACAACCCCGACCTGCTGGAACTGTCCAACCACGTCCGCGGTGGCGGCTCCCACTACTACCGCAACCCGGCCGTGGAGCCGGGCGGATGGGTGGACCTCAAGGTGAGGTTCGGCGCCCGCTCGGTCGTCTGGTGGGTCAACGGCACCCGCGTGTACGCCGACCGCAGCGGCGTCGGCCGGCGCTGGCGGGCGTACATCATCGTGAACCTCTCGGTGTGCGCCGGCCGCTACCACCCCGCTCCCGAGCCGGGGGTGACCGAGATGTCGTACGAGGTCACGGACCTCCGCGTGTACCGCTCCTAGCCGATTCGCCCCGCCTCCTAGCCGATTCGTCCCGCCGCGGAGCAGGCGTGCCCGCGGGGCTCGGCCCCGGCACTGGGGGGAGGGGGCTACTGCGGGCGCACGGCGGGGCGGGGCCGGGGGTGGGGTTACGGCCGGGCGGGGCCGGTGGGGTGTACGGGGTTTCGCGGCAGCCCATTGTCCTCCCGGTGCGGGCCTCCTCCTCTCCCTCCCCCGGCCCCGTGCGCCTCGCGCCGGCCCCGTGTGCCTCGCCCCCCCCCGGCCCCGTGCGCCTCGCGCCCCCGACCCGTGCGTCTCGCCGCCCGTGGTGGAGGTCACCACACACGGCCCCGTGGGTGTGGCGTCCGCGGCCATGGGCGCGGGCCGGGCCGCGCTCCTACCGTTCAGGCATGACGAGCCAACTTCTCTCACCGCAGGGACGCACCGCGCTGGTGACGGGCGGCGGCAGCGGCATCGGCCGGGCCTGTGCCGTCGCCCTGGCGGAGGCAGGGGCCGAGGTCCATGTCGCCGACGTCCACGAGGGGTCCGCGAAGGCCGTGGCGGCTCTCGTCGGCGGGCGGGCACACGTGGTCGACCTGGCCGACCCGGCCGCGGTCGGGGAGCTGCCCGACGCCGTGGACATCCTGGTCAACAGCGCCGGGCTGCAACACGTGGCCCCGATCACCGAGTTCCCGGTGGAGCGCTTCACCCTGATCCAGCAGGTCATGGTCACGGCGCCGTTCCTCCTGCTGCGGCGGGTGCTGCCGCACATGTACGGGGCCGGCTGGGGCCGGGTGGTCAACATCTCCAGCGTCCACGGGCTGCGCGCCAGCGCGTACAAGTCCGCCTACGTCGCCGCCAAGCACGGTCTGGAGGGGTTGAGCAAGGTGACCGCGATCGAGGGGGCACCGTACGGGGTGACGAGCAACTGCATCAGCCCGGGCTACGTCCGCACCCCGCTGGTCGAGGCGCAGATCGGTCAGCAGGCCGCCGCGCACGGCATCAGCCCGGGCGACGTACTGAACGACGTGCTGCTGACGCGGTCCGCCGTCAGGCGCCTGATCGAGCCAGAGGAGGTGGCGGCGGCAGCCGTCTGGCTGTGCGGGCCGCACACCGGACACCTCACCGGCACCTCCCTTCCCTTGGACGGCGGCTGGACCGCTACCTGACGGATGACCACGGGTTTCTCGCGGGCCGAGCGTTCATCTGAGGGGCGGAAGAAATTTCCTACCGACCGGTAGACATGACACGCGATCTTGCCGATTCTGGCCGCGTACATGCCAATTCCGCCAGAACGAGGAGCGCCCCCACATGCGCAGCACCCGTATCCGTACCCGCACCCGTCTCCGTACGCTCGGCACCGCGACCGCCACGGCAGCGGCCACCGCCGTCCTGCTCCTGGCGCCCGCCGGCACCTCCCAGGCAGCCCCGGCTGCGGCCGCCCCGTCTGCGGCCGCCCCGGCCGCGGCGACCGCGTCCGCGCCGGGCGGCAACGCCGCCATCCTGGGCATCGACTACGGCACCTGGAAGCGTGACGTGGCCGCCGTGATGGCGACCGCCCGCCCGTACGTCGAGCAGCGCATCGCCCAGTCGCCCGCCGGCGAGAAGCCCGCGATCGTCCTCGACATCGACAACTCCTCGCTGGAGACGGACTTCCACTGGTTCTGGGAGTTCCCGACCCCGGCGATCTCCGAGGTCCGTGACCTGACCCGGTACGCCAACGAGCGCGGCGTCGCGATCTTCTTCGTCACCGCCCGTCCCGGGATCATCGGCTCCCTCACGGAGCACAACCTCAAGTCGGTCGGCTACCCGGTGTCCGGGCTGTACGTGCGGGACCTGCCCGACCTGTTCAACGAGGTCAGCGCGTACAAGACGGCCAAGCGCGCCGAGATCGAGGCCCGCGGCTACACGATCATCGCCAACATCGGCAACAAGCAGAGCGATCTGGTCGGCGGCCACGCCGAGCGCACCTTCAAGCTGCCGGACTACGGCGGCAAGCTCTCCTGACGCCCCGGCCCGGGCGTGCCCCCGCCGGACGCGCGCCCGGGCCGACCACACCGCCGGCCGGCCGGCCTCGGGTCGCTTCGTGATGCGGACCGCCGCGAAGCGGCCCGCGCCGTCGGAGTCGATCCCGGGGCCCGGCGTCGTCCGGGAGGGTGCTGGTCAGGAGGGGGCGGGGGCAGGGCGGCTACACTTGCCGGGTTCTGGATCGACCAGGTGGTATCGGGCAGCGGGAGCCGTGATGGAGCAGCAGGAGCGTGTGCGCGGCGGCGGCCGGGGCCCCGAAGGCGGCCGGGACGACGCCGAGGCCGGTTACGAGCGGTGGAAGGGCAAGGGCGTCGCGCTGCGCGCCTTCTTCTACATCGCCGGCACGCACCTCTTCGCCGGTTTCATCTGGCTGCTGTTCACCCTGGGCGAGCACGCCCAGAAGTGAGCCCCCCGCGCGCCGCGCAGCAGAACGGGCGGGGCGGGGCCGGGGGGGGGGGCCCCGCCCCCCCCCCGGGGGTTGTAAAAAAATGCACAGCGGCCGCAGTTTGGGGGGGGTGGTTGGGGGGGGGGGGGGGGGATTAAAA
>NZ_JBHWJJ010000194.1:0-11336 GCF_042732005.1 Streptomyces sp. NPDC059851
TTAACCCCCATCCTCCGGGGCACCTCCCCCGGTCCCCTGGTCTCCGTGCGGGGTGGTAACTACCCGGGGGGCCGGCAGGCGCAGGGACCGCTGCGCCTGCGCGACCACTTCGCACTCCCCACCAGGAGCCAATCACCCATTCACCCGGGACACGAAAATCTATGTCGGCTGCGGTAGATATCGAGATGCAGTTGGGTTATGTTTTCTCTCGTAACCAGCAGAGACAGCAGGGCCTGGCAGAGACGAACTGCCGGCAAGCAGCACAGGTACGCGCAGTGAGCAGGACGGTGCGGCGGTGGAGTTTCGAAGCCAGGGCTTTCGCAGGACGGTGACGAAACTGGCGGCCGGACCGGGCGGCCCGCAGTGATCAGGGGCCTCCGAGAGCGGGACCGCGGGCATGGCAGATGCGGCACCCGTGAGAGCAGTAGGGCGGTACCCCTGGTGAAGGTGTCGGGCTGCGGACGCGCGCACCAGGGCGTGGCAGCAGCGGCGCTCCCTCAGGTCGCTGAGCAGTACGCATCACCAGCAGTACGCAGTATCTGCAGGGCAAGAAGTTGATCAGCGAGCAAAGAACGGAGGAACACGGCGCCATGAGGATCGCCCGGGCGGAAGTCTCGAGTCCGGGTTCCGCAGGACTTCGATAGCGAGGTGGTCTTCGGTCAAGCAGCTGCGATCCCCGCGCCGACGGCAACTACCAGGCCGGGTGTGCGGACACAGAAGGCCGGCGCTTCATCAGGGCCGGCAGGTGGTGTAGTAGTTCCTTCAGGGCCCTGGTGCCAGTACTGGCACCAGGGCCCCTCTATGCGTTTCACGGAGAGGTGCAAATGACAGCAGACAACTCGTACGACCGTCTCGACGACGACGACTACCCCGCCTACACCATGGGCCGAGCCGCCGAGATGATCGGCACCACCCAGGGCTTCCTCCGCGCCATCGGCGAAGCCCGCCTGATCACTCCGCTGCGTTCCGAGGGCGGCCACCGCCGCTACTCCCGCTACCAGCTCCGCATCGCCGCCCGGGCGCGCGAACTCGTCGACCAGGGCACCCCGATCGAGGCCGCCTGCCGCATCATCATCCTCGAGGACCAGCTCGAGGAGGCCCAGCGCATCAATGCCGAGTACCGCCGCGCCGCCGAATCCGGCACGCCTCCAGAGCGGGCTTGAGGCGAGTACGCCACTGCCGGCATCGGTCGGCGGGCCCGTCGCAGCGGTCGGCCGCAGCAGGCAGATCGAGAAGTCCGTGCCACAACGTGCCAGTAGCAGCGGTGAACAACGGTCATCAGAGGCGAGGAAGCGAATCCCCGGAATCACACCTGCCCCGCCTGTTTTCGCAGGTCAGAAGTCATATGGAGGCTCTGGTACCGAGTGATTCCCAAGCTTCTAGCGCGGGTTCGATTCCCGTCATCCGCTCCACAGCAAAGCCCCAGGTCAGCAACCTGGGGCTTGTTTGTTGTCCAGAACCATCCGGGCGTCGCGCACCCCCTGCGCACCACCTGCGTCCGCTCACCTCGCGCGATGCCCGAAGTGCCGCGTCAGGAGTTCCGCGCCTGTCGATGCCTCCGAGCCGGTGCCCCTCCAGGCCGTACGTTCAACGGGGGAACAGCCATGCCGGACCCGGAGGCCGGGCGCCCCATTGCGGGGCCACCAGAAGATGGCGGGGGAAGATCGGGATTCTCTCGGCTCGCGTCGGGGCCAGGAGCCACTGTCGCGATAGGCCCTCGCTGGTCAGGCGTGCTCGTCCGAGGGCTGCTGGACGGGCTGGACCGACCAGCTTGGCGGCTCGTCGTTGCCCGAGTCCTCGTCGCGCTCCGCGTCGGCGGCTGTCGCGTGGATCTTGCTCGACGCGTGGTGGACCGGCGCGTATACGGCGTAGAGCTGCAGGGTCTCGTCACCGATGTTGGTGACGTTGTGCCAAGTGCCGGCGGGTACGAAGATCGCCCAGCCATCCTCGACCTCCCGGTCGAAGTCGAGCCGATCCTTCGTCTGCCCCATCTGGACGCGGCCCCGGCCTGCGTCGAGTCGCAGGAATTGGTCAGTCTCCGGGTGCGCCTCCAAGCCGATGTCCTCACCCACCGGGATCGACATGAGGGTCAGCTGAAGGTACTTCCCGGACCAGGCGACCGCGCGGTAGTCCGTGTTCTCGAGCGTCGCCTTCTCGAGGTCGAAGCTTTGAGGTTCCGGCCCGATGTCCTTGATAGTCATACTTCTCTCCCGGTCAACGAAGGCGGTACGCGGTACACGGTCGCGATTTTGCGCCAGCCCACGTCAACGTTCTCAGAGCCCTGGGATCTTCCGGCCACAAACACGCGAGCCGCTGCCCCACAAACGGCCGCGGCCCGCTGCCACATTCCGCCGTGCGTCCGGTCGTTCGGTCGACCGGGTTCGTACGGATTCCGCAGCAGTCGACGCGCTCGGGGGCAGGCCGCGCCGAGTGTGCCGACCGCACGTCGCTGACCGCCCGGACGGTTGCCGCGACACGGCAGGGGCAGCGTTCCCGGACAAGAATCACGGCAGGTCAAACCAACCCGGCCAAACGCCACCAGGTCTAGCACCGGGTACGCCGAGATCCGCAACGGATTCCCCGCACGCGTGGGGCCCGCAGCGGTAGGGGTCAGGACCACGGCGAGGCTTTCGCATTGCCTGGACCCCTCCACCCCTCACCATCGACCGCTGCACGGCGCAGCCGGCGGGATGTCGTGCACGGTGATCGCAGGCTAACGCGCCGCCAGTGCGGGGCGCTTCCATGGGCCGGTCAGGCGGGGAGGTGAAGCTCGACCGATGAGGGGGACACAGCTCCGGGCCGCCACGGTGCACGCGATCAAGCGGCCTTGGCAGGACAAGCCGGCGGCCACGGCGACGCAAGGGACGCGGTGCCGGTCGAGCTCTGGGTGGTCGTCCTGGTGGCGGCGATGGCTTCGAGTGCGGTGCGGGCGCTGTGTGGCTGCACCGGCGCCAGCAGGCCGCGCAATGGGGCCGGGGCCAAGCCGGGAGCTTCTGTATGCGGTGGGTGGGTGCCGCTTGCTGCACCCACCTGCCTCCGTCGCACGCCGATCGCCGCGGTGGGACTCGGTGCGTGCGCCACAGCGGTGTGCCTCACGGCGTGGATGCCCCCTACATGACCCGAATGGGCGCTTTTGAGCCACGGAACGCAGGTGTGAACGACCCGGGAGATTCCCCGGCCCGGGGTGGGGCCGACCATCACGGCCGGCTTCCTGCACGGGTCGAGCCCGAGACCGGCCGCAGCCGCACGCTCCAGGCATGGGCGGAATCAAGCCACCGAAGAAATAAACGTAGCGGACCCTGAACTGGCGTGAATCTTCCGGTATTTGACTGACATTAGAGAAAATACGAAGATCATCTCGGCACTGGGTGTCGATGACCTGGCACGCAGTGCAGCACATACTCCACCGGGGGAAGGTGGAGCAATCGGGAGGAAACCCATGCGTACCCGTATGAAGTCAGCCGCGGCCACGGCCGTACTCGCAGTCGGACTCGTCGGCGCGCTCGCACCGACCGCCACCGCCGCGTACTCGAAGGCCAAGAACTTCTCCTTCACCGATGAGGGCGTTGGGGCGGAGACCGGCCGCTGGTCCGCCAAGGGCGGCACCCAGTCGGCGTCGCAGGACAGGTGCGCCACGAGCAACGGCGCCCAGGGCCGGGTCGGCTACGACTTCAAGATCGACAAGTCGTGGCAGCCCGACCAGTGGGTCGCCTGGCGTGACTGGTCCTGCGACAACGGCGTCTACTGGAAGGAGTTCAAGGCCAGCGACGGCGGCAACTACTACATGCAGATCGCCAACGCCCCGCACTTCGTCCACTCCGCGGGCCGCGTCGTCTACAACTAATCTCACACGATGAGCATCCTTTCCTGTCACGAAGTGACCAAGCGATTCCGGAAGCACTCCGTGCTGGAAGGGGTCCATCTCAGCCTGGAGGCCGGCGAGATCGTCGGCCTCCTCGGGCTCAACGGTGCGGGCAAGACGACCCTGATGCGGGTCATCACCGGCCTGTCCACCCCCGACTCCGGTGAAGTGCGCCTGTTCGGCGAGGCCCTGCCCATGCGGCCGCGGCAGCTCGACCGGCTCGGGGCATCGCTCGACGCGCCCGCCTTCCACCGGTGGTCCACCGGGCGGGCCATGCTGCGCACCCTGCTCGACACCGCCGGGCTTCCCGACGGCGGGCGGATCGCCCGCACGCTCAACCGCGTCGGGCTGACCGGCGCCGCCGACCGTCGGCTCGGCACGTACTCGCAGGGCATGCGTCAGCGGCTGGCGATCGCCGCTGCGCTGCTCAAGCAGCCCGACCTGCTGATCCTCGACGAACCCACCAACGGGCTCGACCCCGAGGGACTGCGCATGGTGCGCCGGATCGTGGCCGAGGAGGCCGAACGCGGGGCCGCCGTCCTCGTCTCGAGCCACCAACTCGACGAGATCCAACGCATCTGCCACCGCGTGATCATGCTCGCCCAGGGCCGTGTCGCCGCCGCCGGTACCCTCGACGCGCTCGGCTACGACCCCGAAAGCGGTCCGGCCGCCTTCGAGGACTGGTTCTTCGGTCTCGTCGGAGACGGCGGCCGCCGGTGAACCACCTGATCCGGGCCGAGACCCGGCGGCTCCTGCGGCACCCGCTCGCGCTGACCCTCGCCGCGCTGTTCGTCTTCGGCTCCCTGTACTGCGCCTGGGTGAGCCAGAACATGGCCTCCCACAACATCCGGCAGGTGCAGGCCAACCTCGACTTCCTGCCTGAGTCCTGCGAGTCCGCCCAGAACACCCCGGACCAGAAGGCCCGGTGCCGCGCCGACCTACCGTTCGAGGCCACCGGGCTGGAACGGATCCAGGACAGGTTCACCGCCGAAGGCGTGCGGGCCGCGCAAGCCCAGCACCCGGTGGGCGCCCTGCTGTGGACCGTACGACTGCTGACCTCCGTTCCCGGTCTCGCCGTCCTCGTCATGCTGGCGGCGTTCTCGGTCGCCGGCGAATGGAGCCGTGGCAGCATCGTGCCGCTCCTGCTCTACGAGTCCCGCCTCAGCCGGCTGCTCGCCGCCAAGGCCGTGGCCATCTGGCTGTGGAGCCTGACGCTGCTGGCCGTGTCCGGCGCGGTGACGGCCGCATTCGGGCTGCTCTACGGGCGCGGCGCCCATCCGCTGCCCTCGCCCGGCGCCCTCGGCACCGTCCTCGCCGACACCGGACTCGGAATCCTGTCCGGAGCTGCTGTCCTGGCCGGGGGCGCGGCCGTCGCGGTCGCCCTCGGCGCACTGCTCCGCCATCCGATGCGCACCTTCCTCGCCGGGATGCTGTTGCTCGTCCTCGTGGTCCGCACCTCCGCCGTCCCGGGGCTGGGCGCCTGGCTTCCCGGCGGCGCGCTGGCCGACCTCGTCGGCTTCGGTGCGGTGGACGGCGTATGGGACCACTTCTGGGTCTCCACCGATCCCTCCACCGTCCCCGTCCTGCTCCGCGTCCTGCCCACTCTGGCCCTCATCGGCCTGCTCTGGCTCGGGCTGGACCGCCTCGACCGGAACCGGGACCGCGCATGATGGCCGGTTCCCGGCGGCGGCCGACGCGCAGGGAGGGGGCCGCCTGGGCCGGCGAGCTCAGGGCCTTGTGGACCGCTCCCGTGTGGGGGGCGACCGCAGCCGTGATGGTGGTGGCCTTGGCGCTCGTCGGCCGGTCGTGGATGGCGGGAGCTTCGTACGGGGTGATCGACCCCTCGGTGGCGGCGCTCACCTCGCTCCCCTCAGCGCTTCGCGCGGCGGCCTGGCAGTTCGCGACCCTGCTGGGCCTCGTCCTCACGGCAGTGGCCGTCGCCACCGGACTCGGCCAGACCCTGGAGGGCGGCACCTGGAGCGCCCTGCGCCTGTACGAGAACCGGGTCGGAATCCTGTGGGCGCGCAAGATCGGCGCCTTGCTCGCCCTGTCGCTCGCCGCACAGATCGTCACCGGCGTCGTGCTGTGGGCGGGTGCCTCGGCGTTCGCCTGGCTGTGGCCGGTACGGCCCCGTGCGGTGCCCCCGGGACTCGGTGGCGGCGGAGCGGTCCACGCTCCACCGCCCCTGCCCGTCGAGACCGCGACCTGGGGCCAGGCCGTGGGCGCGATCGTCGGAGCCCTCCTCGTCCAGTTCCTCTTCATCTCGCTGGCCGGGGTCGCAGCAGCGCTGCTGCGCAGCGTCATCGGAACCATTGCCCTCGGGGTCGGCCCGCTGCTGGTGACCGCGCCCCTCGTGATGCTTCCGGCGGCGCCGTTCCTGCCGCACCGCTGGATCGCCGATGTGTTGAACCTGCCTTCCGAGGCCCAGTACCAGCTGTACTTCTGGAATCAGGCCCCGCCCGATCCGGCGCCCCTGATCGGCGGCCTCGGCCTCGCCGGGCTCGCAGCCGCAGCGGCCGTGGCCGCTTGGGCGGGTCTGCGGTCCGAGCGAGCACTACGGCCCGTCGACTGACGACGCGGCCCCGCGCGGCGCGCTGCGTGCCGCGCGCTGCCGCGTGCGCGTGCCGTTTTCGCCGCGACGGCCCGCCGGTGCGCTCTGCACCGTGACGCCGCGCAGCGGGGCGACGGTCGGCGGCCGGTCCAGGGGCGTCCGCGCAGACGTCGGGACTGCACGCGCAGACGGCGCACACGGCGCAGTGGTGTGCCTGAGCGGCGGGCAGGCACACCACTGCGTACCGGAACGGAGCCACGCGGCGTGGAGCCTGCGACGCCTCCCCGCGCGGCTGGTCAGGGCAGCGCGCTGGTCACGCCGTCCACGATCATCATCCACATGGGCTGGCCGCCGGTGCCGAAGGCCGAGGCCAGGGCGTAGCCGACCGACGCGTCCAGCGGCCGGACCTCGACGTCCTCCCGCCACTCTGCGATGACCAGTTCGTCGCCTTCGGAGGAGAAGTCGCCGATGTGCGCGCCGTCGCGGGTCAGCCGGCTGCTGGGGATCGAATCCGGGACCAGGCGGTACCTCACTCCCTCGAACTCCACGTCCACCCGGTACGAACGCCTGCTCAGGCCGCCCTTGGCCGGCTTCAACTCCGCTTCCCGGCCGTCGATCCGCAGGGTGAGGAAGGCGGGGTCGCGGGTGCCGATGGCGATCTGCGCGTCCGCTTCCGACGCGGGGTCCCGCTCCAGGACCACACGGGGGATCCCTTCACCGTCGACCTCAAGGCGGTCCTGGCCGCCCTGGCGGACGGTGATCCCGCCGAAGCGGGTGTCCTCGATGGGGGTCGGGTTCCGGTCCGAATCGTTCATGCTTCAGATCCTTCGGTGCGGGGTGGGACTGGCGGTTCTGGTGGTTCTGGCGGTTCATCGCCGGTGGTCCGGCGGCCGGGCGGACGTTCCGTGGCCGGCCACCGGGGCCGGCCACCGGGGCCGTTCAGCGGGCGGATGCCAGCTGGGTCACGGCCGACTCGTGGGAGATGTCGTTGGGCTCCATCGGCTCCTCGTGCGCGCCGTGGCCGGGGAACCGGCCGTCGTGGAAGAGGGTCGCCGTGTACGGCCGGTGCGCGATCAGCGGGACCGTCTGGTTCTCGGCGGCCTGCTCGACCGTCCTGCACTGGGCGAGTTCTCCGATCCAGTGGAGATTCGCCGTGGCCGCGCCCAGCAGCAGCAACTGCGGCGTCCCGTTGGCGTAGCGATGCGGCGCCGCAGGTCGGGAGGTCGGACCGGCTCAGGAAGCGCATGCCCGTCCCGTCGAGCCGGATGCTGTCCGCGTCCATCTCGTAGGAGCACTGGATCAGAGAGAACACCGTGGTCTTTCCCGATCCGGACGAAGAACCGACGATCGCGGTGACCGCGCCGGCGGGCGTGGTCGAACTGGTCCCCTCCAGGGTAGGCGCACGGCTCTGGCAGACGAACGCCAGCCGGTCCGCAGCCGCTTCCTGCCACGGCACGGGAAGCTTCGCCGACGTCAGGTCCACGTCCTCCTACGTCTCCCGCTCTCGGAGTCGCGGCGGCCAAGGACAGGATGGGCTCACAGGTGGGGAAGGCGGAGCCGGAAGCCGATCAGCGCGCACGTCCGGCGAGCCAGTCGCAGTGCCCCACGTCAACGGTCCGGGGCCTGCTTCTAGACTCCCGGTATGGCTGACCTGTACGTGCTGGACCTGGCCCTGGACCTGCGGGAGTCCGTACCAGGCACCGTGCTCGCCGATCTGCGGTGGCACCTCGGCGAGGAAGTGCGTGAGGAGGACGACGAGTTCGGCCCGCACCCACTGCTCGCTCAGCGCGGGCCGGCGTACCGCATCGGCGGGGTGCTGGTCGGGGAGCTGGCGCGGACGGAGACCGGTTGGTCACTGACGGTGCGCCAGGAGATCCACGCCGAGCTCATGCCGGACGTGGACGCGCTGGCCCAACTCCTCGCCGCCCATTCCGACACGGTCGGGCTCATCGGACAGCTCCGCTGGTACGAGGACGAGGTACCCGAGCTCCTGATCAACGACTCCGGCACGCTCACCCGACTTCCGCTGACCCCGACGCCGACCAGGCCCTGACCGCCGCCTCTGCGCGACGTCACGCCGGGAACTCACCGAGCCAGCTGCCGGTGAGCAGGTGGTGCGGCAGCTCCCGGACTCGGACCCAGGCCTTGTACGGCTTCACGGTGGATGCCGCCGACCTCGAAGAGCGCCGTGCGCCGCCTGCGGCGCCACATATGGGCCGGCCGCCGGCCCGCGCCCACCGCACGGGCCCGGAACCAGCCGACGCCTGCTCCGCCGACGCGACGTAGGCCACGGCCACCCGCGGAAGCAGTGGGGTGCGCGCTCGGGTCAGGTCGGGAACTCGCCGATCCAGTCGCGGGTGATCAGGTGGTGCGGGAGGTATCCGGATTCGACCTCGATCGGCATCCCGCCGTCGTACGCGTGGCAGGCGAGGGCGAGGGGGGCCAGGGCGAGGTGCCCGTCGGGCTTCTCTGCGCGATCTTCGTCGACGGTCCAGTACGCCTTGTGCAGTTCGAGGGACCGGGCGAGGAACTCGTTAAAGCCGGTGGGGTTGTTGGAGATCAGCAGGTAGAAGAGGTTGATGGGCGGCGCAAGAACGGCCTGCAGCAGGCTGCGCGGCGTTGACGACGCGACGTCGGGATGCGAGGTCTCGACGGCAAGGGTGAGCTTCTCCACCAGGTCGGGGCCCTGGAGCCAGTAGGTCTGCAGGGCGTCCACCCAGTGCCAGGCGTAAGCGTCATAGCCGTCAGCCGCAATACGGTCCAAAGGGACCTGGGCCAGCTGGGTCAGCCGGTCCCGGTCACGGCACACCATGGCCAGCCAGAACGTGGTCAGCCACATCCCGAGGTCAGCGAAGCTCGCCGGACCGCCGGCCGGGAGCGTCCGCACCTCGCGGTTGATACGGCACTCCACCGTGCCCTCGTCGGCAGTCACGGTCGCGAACACGGCCGAGCCCAACTGGAGCGCGTTGACGACCGCCTCCCACGTCTCCAACCTCTCCGCACTCGGGTCGACGGTGCATCGCGCGCCAAGGTGCAAAAGGGCGTCATTGAAGGCCACGTGCACCCAATCCGGATACTGCTCCAGCCTGTCGATGCGGCGGTGCAGGGAGCTTCCGAGGTGCTCGGCCCATTCCTCTTCCGTGGCGCCGGGGGTGAAGTGCCGACTCACGATGACGGTCACCGAAGACTCCTCTTGCTCAAGTCGAACCGCTGATGATGGTATCCATTGTAAGCGGGCGCGTTGCGGTCACCCTTGACGAGTACGTACTCCAGCTTGCCCTCCTCGAGCGCCACCTTCAGGTCTTCAGCGAGTTTTCTCTCGCTCTTGATTTTCTTTCCTCGCTCCTCCATCTCCCGGATGATGTCGAGGAAATACTCCTGCGATCCCTGGGAGACCCTGCGCCCGTTGGGCAGGTTTCGCCCCCCGAGCCGTGTATCAATGCTGCTCTTGCATTCGACGACGACGTATTTGCCGTCCGGCCGGCGCCACACCTGGTCGAATTGGTCGTTGCCGTTCTTCGGGCCGTGGAGGGTTTGCTTCACCGCCCCGGCATGGTTTTCGGCTATGTAGTGGTGCTCGGCCACGAACTCGCCGTACTTCTCGGTCTCCTTGATCATTTGCGCGTGGGCTTCCCGGTAAGCACCGCGACTCTCCGCCCACAGCCCGCGGGTTTCGTCCGTGTCGATGGCCTTGTGGGTCTTTTCCGCATCACTCTTGAGCGATTCGGTCAGATTTCTCCACTCGATGGCAAAATATCGGTCGATCGTCGCAGCCTTCAGCCGCGCCAGGCGCCCCTTATCCGAAACCGTGTCGGCATCCTTGTGAAGGAGCTTGGGGTCGAGGTAGTGGGGGGTGGGCGGATCGGGAGCATCCTTCACCCTGATCCAGGGGGAATTCTCATTCAGCCTGGTGAGCTGGGGAGGGGTGGTCCCGCTCTCGTCCTTGAAGGCGAGCCTCTTCCGGTTTCCGTTCTCCTTGTAGTACTTCTCGAAGTACCCGGGTTCTTCGTTGGCCCTGTAGACCTGGATCTGCTGGACCTGAGCGTCCGTGAGGTGCCCGGGAGGTCCGTAGGGGTTGTCCCCGTGCAGCATGAAGCTGGGTCGCTCCATCGGCTTGCGCGGGGTTGCGGGAGTCGCCGCTGCCGCGTCGTCCGCGGCGCCGGCGCCCGGGGTGCCCGAGGCTGCCGGGGCACCTGTGGCCGCGTCGTCGCCCGCGCCCGGGGTGCCCGCGTGGGCTCCGCTCGTGGAGGCGTCGTCGGCGTGCCCCGCACCGCCGCCCGGCGTCCCGGAGTGGCCGCCGCCGGTGGACGGGCCGTCGGTGCGGCCCGCGGCCCCGGCCTGGTTGTCGGTGTAGCTGCTGCCGGTGGACGGGGTGTCCGTGCGCGGGCCGGGGGTGGTCGGGGTGTCCGTACGGCCGCCGGTGGACGGGGGCTGGGTGTCCGTGCTGTTGCGGGGCATGTTGTCCGGGGCGTGGCCGCCGGGGGTGGTGTCCGGGCGGGGGCCGGGGGTGTGGTCGCCGACGGTGCGGATCGGGTCGGATATGTCGGAGCCGAGGCGGATGACGTCGTCGCCGCGGCCGCCGACGGCGGCCAGGACGCGGTCTTCCGCCTTGACCGTGGCCGGGGCGTCCGTCTTCGGGGCGTCCACCTTCGGAGTGCCCGCGCCGTCAGGCATTTTCGGGGTCTTCTCGACCGGGGCTTCGTCGATGTGCTGGTAGAGGCTGCCGTCTGCCTTGTAGTAGTTGCCGTCGCCGTCGAGGTACTTCGCCGGCCCGTCGAAGGGCAGTTTGACCGTGCCGGGGGGCAGGGTGGCGGTGCCGTCGGGGAGTTTGATGGTGTCGTTGGGGAGCTTGATCGCGCCTTCGGGGACGGCCGCGCCCGAGGGGAGGTGGACCGTTCCGTCCGGCAGCATCTTCGCCCCGTC
>NZ_JBHWJJ010000195.1:0-11182 GCF_042732005.1 Streptomyces sp. NPDC059851
CCTCGTCGAGGAGCAGTGCGATGCGCTCGCGCGCGGTCAGCTTGCCCTTCGCGTGCTGGGCCTCGGTCGCCCGGTCACTCGGTCCACGCCGCGCCTGCTCGCGCAGGGAGTGCAGCTCGGCCACGCGCCCGCGGGCGTCCGTCGGCTCGCTCGGAGTCTGGTCCACAACGGTCATGTACCGACCTTACGAAGCCGACCATGAAAAACCTCCGTTGGTTCTACACAGTCTCGGCCGTGTTCCGCTGTCTGGCCCGCACAGAACCACGAACGGGTGCATGGGGACCACCAGGCGAGACGGCTGCCGGTTGTGGTGGTTCCACAAAACGACCCGACACCGCGACCAGATGTTGAAATTTGAACTGAATGGGTCTACCGTCGTTCTCGTTGAAGGTTCAACAACCTCGACACCGCCACCCCCACCGAGGAGAGAGTCATGGGTCTGTTCACCCGCCGCAGCCAGCAGGACGCCGCCACCACCGTCGCCACCCTCGACGTGAACCCGGGCCTGGCCGCCCTCACCGGCGACTACGCGATCGACGCCGCCCACAGCAGCATCGGCTTCACCGTCCGCCACGCGATGGTGACCAACGTCCGCGGCACCTTCGGCGACTACTCCGGGAGCCTGCACCTGGACGGCAGCGAGCCCTCCCGCTCCACCGCGTCCATCGACGTGAAGATCGCCTCCGTGGACACCGGCATCGCCGACCGCGACGCCCACCTGCGCGGCGACGACTTCTTCGCCGCCGACACCTTCCCGCTGATGACCTTCCGCTCCACCGGGGCGGCCCGGGTCGGCGCGGACACCTACCGCATCACCGGAGACCTGACGATCAAGGACGTGACGCGGCCGCTCTCCATCGACCTGGAGTTCAACGGCTCCGCCACGGACGTCTACGGCAACGAGCGCGTCGGCTTCGAGGGCTCCGCCGAGATCCTGCGCTCGGACTGGGGCCTGACCTGGAACGCCGCGCTGGAGGCCGGCGGTGTCATGGTCAGCGACAAGGTGAAGCTGACCTTCGACATCTCGGCCGTGCGGCAGGCCTGATCCGGAGCTCTGCGTTCCCCGCGGGACCGTCGTGCACCACGCGCCCGTCCCACCGGAGCCGGGGGCGGCCTAGAAGCCGCCCCCGCCGTCGAAGCCCCCTCCGCCGCCGAAGTCCCCTCCCCCGAAGCCCGAGGGGTCGAAGTCGGCGCCGGAGACGTCCCCGCCCCCATAGCCGCCGAAGTCGGAGGCATAGGCGTGGCCGGGCGCCATCATGGAGCCGAGCATGGTGCCCATCAGCAGGCCGGGGAGCACGCCTCCGCCGAAGTACCCGCCGGCCCAGGGGCCGTACGCGGGACCGGCGTCGTAGTAGGGGCGCGGCCCGTACTCGGTGTCCACCGTCCGGACCATCGGGTCATGGCCCTCGCGCAACCGGACGGCGTCCGCCGCGCACACGGGCACACTGCGGGCGGCCCCGCCCGCCGGCGCCCAGTCGGCGTCCTCGGTGCTGGGCCCGTGCCGCGGGTCGAAGAAGCAGGGCGGACGCCGCTCGGGCAGCGCCCTGCCCTGGCGCCGCGCGTCCAGGCTGGCCAGGGCGAAGCGCCCGTCCTCCAGGGCCTGGGTGACCCCCCTGACCTCCTCCGGATGCTGCACCGCGGCCATGATGTCCTTGGCCTTCTCGTACGAGTCGAGGGCCCGGGAGTAGTCCGCCCGCATCGCGTCGTCGGCGGCGGGCTCCGCGGGGTGGAAGTCCAGTCGGTCGAGCTCCTCGCCGAAGGCCGTGATGTCCTCGTCGACGACCTTGCGCAGCTTCTCCACGGCTTCGCGTTCCGCCTCCTCCTTCCTCTTGCGGCTGCGGCGCACCAGGGCGTACGCACCGCCGCCGCCGATCAGGGCGACCGCGCCGAGGGTGACGAGCCCACCGACCGGCACGCCGCCGTCGGGGCCGGCGCCGCCGCTCCAGGAGGCAGGGGCGGAGCCCCTGGCCTGCAGGAGGGCCTGGTCGACGAAGTTGTTCAGCTGCGTGTCCGCGTCCACCGGCCCGCCCGCCTTCACCGCGTCGGTGAGGTTGCGCACGGCGTTCGGGGACATGACCACGGGGTCGGCACCGGCATTGAACCCGTCGCCGAGTCGGATCGCGTACAGCCCGGTCACGCCCGTCTCGGTGCGGACCGTGCGCAGCACGCTGTCGGCCGGGAAGTCCGGAGTGTTCGGCAACACGGCGACGAACACCGGCTTGTCCGCGTCCTTTATCTTCTTCGCCAGCGCGTCCGCCTCGTCCTTCGGCAGCTGCGCCGCAGCGCGCGGGTCGACGTAGACGGGGCCCTGCTTGAGGGCTTCCGCCACGGCTTCGGGCCCGGTCGCCGCCGACGCCTGTGGGGCGCTCGCGAGGACGAGGGCGGACAGGGCCATCAGGAGCCCGGAAAGTGCGGATATCAGCCTGGTCCTCATACTCCCGACGCTACCGGAACCATCACCTTTCCGGGCGAATCAGACATGAGGGATGGCTGCCGGGCGCCTCGGCCGCCCGTACGGTGCGGCCCCGGTGGGTGGCGCGGATGCGGGGAGGACGGACGGCGGGGCTGACGGCCGTGGTGCTGATGGGGGGACTGCCGGGCGGATGCGGCCCGGCAGTCCTGAACCTCGTGGCGGTCCACGACTTGGACGACGGACGACCGCGGGCGACCCTCGCCCCCTGCTCGGGAACCCGCTTCCCCTCGGTCCGCCTGATCAGCCGGCCGGAGGGGGCCCGGGCTCGGAGGACGCCGGAACCGCCGCCGCCACCGGGGAGGAATCGTTCCCCCTCTTCACGCCGCCGCCCCTCGTGCACTTCACGGCTGCCGACCTCGCCGGGCTGGAGCCGGGCGAGGTCCGGGCCGGCGGGCGCGCCGTCGGCCGGAAGGAGTTCCGGAAGAAGGCGCGCGCCGCCTGCTGGGGCGAGCGTCCGGGTTGGCCGCGGTCACTCGGCGGGCTCGACGCCCGCGTGCAGGAGGCCGTACGTGATGGCGTCCTCCAGGGCCTGCCACGAGGCCGCGATCACGTTCGGGGCGACGCCGACGGTGGACCACTCGCGGGTGCCGTCCGTCGTCGAGATCAGGACCCGGGTCGTGGACTCCGTCCCGTGGGTGCCCTCCAGGATGCGGACCTTGTAGTCGGTCAACTCGAACTTGGCCAGCTGCGGGTAGAAGCGCTCCAGGGCCACCCGCAGGGCCCGGTCCAGCGCGTTGACCGGGCCGTTGCCCTCCGCCGTGGCGACGATCCGCTCGCCCTTGGCCCACAGCTTGACCGTGGCCTCGTTGGCGTGGGTGCCGTCGGGGCGGTCCTCGACGATGGCCCGCCACGACTCCGTACGGAAGTACTTGCGGGCGCGGCCCTCCGCCTCGGCGCGCAGCAGCAGCTCGAAGGAGGCGTCGGCGGCCTCGTACGTGTAGCCCGCCAGCTCCCGCTCCTTGACCCGCTCGACGACCCGGGCGATCAGGGCACGGTCGCCGCCGAGGTCGACGCCGAGCTCCTTGCCCTTGAGCTCGATGGAGGCGCGGCCCGCCATGTCGGACACCAGCATCCGCATGGTGTTGCCGACCAACTCGGGGTCGATGTGCTGGTACAGGTCCGGGTCGACCTTGATGGCCGAGGCGTGCAGGCCCGCCTTGTGCGCGAAGGCGGACACGCCGACGTAGGGCTGGTGCGTGGACGGCGTCAGGTTCACGACCTCGGCGATGGCGTGCGAGATGCGGGTCATCTCGGAGAGCGCCCCGTCGGGCAGCACCCGGCGCCCGTACTTGATCTCCAGCGCGGCGACGACCGGGAAGAGGTTGGCGTTGCCGACGCGTTCGCCGTATCCGTTCGCCGTGCACTGGACGTGCGTGGCGCCCGCGTCGACGGCGGCGAGGGTGTTGGCCACCGCGCAGCCGGTGTCGTCCTGGGCGTGGATGCCGAGGCGGGCCCCGGTGTCGGCCAGCACGGTGGAGACGGTGGCGTTGATCTGCGCGGGCAGCATGCCGCCGTTGGTGTCGCAGAGGATGACCACGTCGGCGCCGGCCTCGTGGGCGGTGCGGACGACGGACTTCGCGTACTCGGGGTTGGCCCGGTAGCCGTCGAAGAAGTGCTCGCAGTCGACGAAGACGCGCCTCCCCTGGGACACCAGGTGGGAGACGGTGTCGCGGACCATCTCCAGGTTCTCGTCCAGGGTGGTGCGCAGGGCGAGCTCGACGTGGCGGTCGTGTGACTTGGCGACCAGGGTGATCACCGGGGCGCCGGACGCCAGCAGGGCCCGCACCTGCGGGTCCTCGGCGGCGGAGCCGCCCGCCCGCCGGGTCGCGCCGAAGGCGACGAGCCGGGCGTGCTTGAACTGGATCTCGGCGCGGGCGCGGGCGAAGAACTCGGTGTCCCGCGGGTTGGCACCCGGCCAGCCGCCCTCGATGAAGCCCACTCCGAATTCGTCCAGGTGCCGGGCGATGGTCAGCTTGTCCGCGACGGTGAGGTTGATGCCCTCGCGCTGGGCGCCGTCGCGCAGGGTGGTGTCGAAGACGTGGAAGCTGTCGTCGGGTCCCCGGGCCGCGTCCGGCGCTGTCGCCTCTGTCGTCGTCATGCTGGTCTGACTCCTGTCGGATGAGTGGTTCCGGATGCCCGGGATCCACTGCCCCCATCATCGCGCGCATGGTCGTCCCGGCAGGATGGGAGCCGGTAAAACGAAAAGACCCCTCGCGGGTGCGAGAGGTCTGCGCGCGGGTCTGGGGCACGGTGGCCGCCGCCGCGAAGGTCTTCCACGGTTCAGCGGTCACTGCGGACCGGCGCGCTGCTGCCGATAATCATGAGCTGAGCAAGCACGCTCGCAGTCTGGCACACGGTGCCGTCGGACGCCGGGGCGTCTCACGATACGAGCGACTGGTCCAGGAATTCCGAGACGTGGGCCAGGATGTCCTCCCGCCCGATCCCGGGCAGGCCGACGGCGACCTGGATGCTGAAACCGTCCAGCAGGGCCCGCAGCCTGGCCGCGAAGCGGTCGGGGTCCACCGCCCGGAACTCTCCGCGCGAGACGCCCTCGGCGAGCAGCGCCACCAGGTCGCGGTGCCAGGCGCCCTCGATGGCGGCCTGCCGGTCGCGTTCGCCGGGGCCGGCGTTCTGCGAGCGGTTCCAGACCTCCAGCCACAGCGTCCAGTGCGGGTCGCGGGCCTCCTCGGGCACGTACAGGTCCACGTACGCGTCCAGGCGCTCGCGCGCCGGGCCGCGGCGGACGAGCAGGGCCCGCCGCTCGGCGCCGAGCGCGGCCTCGCTCCACTCCAGGGTCTGGAGCAGGAGCTCGTCCTTGCTGCCGAAGTAGTAGAGGAGGTGGCCGCTGCTCATGCCGACCTCGCGGCCCAGGCCCGCCATGGTGAGGCCCTCCAGGCCGCGCGCGGCGATCGTGGCCATGGCAGCGGCGAGGACGTCCTCGCGCGGCGGTGCGTTCTTCCGTGCCGCGCGTGCTCCACCCGCCGCCATGGGCTGCTCCTCGTCGTTTCCGCTGTCGGTCCGCCTCCGGTCAGACCTTCGGCTGCTGCTGGGTGATGCAGTGGATACCGCCACCCCCGGCGAAAATCGTACGTGCGTCAACGAGGGTGACGGTCCGCTCCGGGAACAGGCCGCGGAAGATTTCGGCCGCCTCCTCGTCCCGCGGGTCGTCGAAGGCGCACAGCACCACGCCTCCGTTGCACAGGTAGTGGTTGATGTAGGAGTAGTCGACCCACTCCCCGTCCTCCTCCAGCACCGTCGGCGCCGGGATCTCGACGACCTCCAGCCGGCGTCCCCGGGCGTCGGTGGACGCGCGCAGGAGGGCGGCGATCGTCTTGCAGCGCTCGTGGTCCGGGTGGGCCGGGTCGGGCTGGGTGTGCACCATCACCACACCCGGCCGGGCGAAGGCGGCCACGATGTCGACGTGGCCCTGGGTGCCGTACGTGCCGTAGTCGCCGGCCAGGCCGTACGGCAGCCAGATCGCCTTGGTGGTGCCCAGGTGGGCGTGGATCTCGGCCTCGACCTCCTCGCGGGTCCAGCCGGGGTTGCGACCCCGGCCGAGCTGGACGGTGTCGGTGAGCAGGACGGTGCCCTCGCCGTCCACGTGGATGGCGCCGCCCTCGTTGACCAGCGGGGTGCTGAAGGTGCGGGTACCGACGAGGTCCGAGACGTGCCGGGCGATCTTCGAGTCGTGCTCCCAGCGGGCCCATTCCTGGGCGCCCCAGCCGTTGAAGGTCCAGTCCACCGCCGCCAGCTCGCCGTGGTCGCCGGTGACGAAGGTCGGGCCGATGTCGCGCATCCAGGCGTCGTCGAGCTCCCGCTCGACGACGGTGAGCTCGTGGCCGGCGCCGGCGCCCGCGATCGCGCGGGCGCCCTCGGCGTCGCCCGGGGACACCACGAGGGTGACGGGCTCGTACGCGCGCACCGCGCGGGCCACCGCGCCCCAGGCGGCACGGGCCTCGGCGAGCTCCTCCTCGTCGGTGAAGGTGGGGTTCGGGCTCGGCCAGGCCATCCAGGTGCGCTCGTGGGGCGTCCACTCGGCGGGCATGCGGAATCCGTCGGCGGCGGGCTTGGTCATGGCGGGGTCCTTCGGGCTGGGCTGGCTGGAGGCTGTGCTGGTCAAGGGCTGTGCTCGTCAAAGGCTGCGCTGGTCAAAAGCTGTGCTGCTCAAAGGAAGTACAGGCGGTTGAGGCAGACCGAGTCGGCCGCCGAGGAGCGCAGCGGCTCGCCGTCGAGGGTGACGAGCCCGTTGCGCGCGTCCACGTCGACTGCGCCGACGCGGGAGTTGAGCAGGAGGTCCCGGGGTCCGATGCCGCGGGTGCCGCGGACGGCGACGCGGCGGCGGCGGGTGGGCATGGCGTCGGAGCCGAGGGCGGCTGCGGCGGCGGAGACGAAGGCCACCGAGATGTCGGCGGCGGTGGCCCCGTACGAGCCGAACTGGGGTCCCAGGACCAGCGGTTCGCAGGTGTCGGTGGCGGCGTTCGGGTCGCCGGTGACCCCGTACGCGGGGAAGCCGGACTTGAGGACGAGCTGGGGCTTGGCGCCGAAGAACTGGGGGCGCCACAGCACGATGTCGGCGAGCTTGCCGACCTCGATGGAGCCGATCTCGTGGGCGAGCCCGTGGGCGATGGCCGGGTTGATGGTGAGCTTGGCCATGTAGCGCAGAACACGGGCGTTGTCGTCGCCCTCGCCGTCGCCGGCGAGCGGGCCGAGTTCGGCCTTCATCTTGGCGGCCATGGCGAAGGTGCGGCGGACGGTCTCGCCGGCCCGGCCCATGCCCTGGGCGTCGGAGGAGGTGATGCCGATCGCGCCCAGGTCGTGCAGGACGTCCTCGGCGCCCATGGTGCCGGCGCGGATCCGGTCGCGGGCCATGGCGGCGTCGCCGGGCAGGTCCGGCTTGAGGTCGTGGACGGAGACGATCATGCCGTAGTGCTCGGCGACCGCGTCCCGGCCGAAGGGCAGGGTCGGGTTGGTGGAGGAGCCGATGACGTTCGGCACGCCGGCCATCTTCAGCACGTTGGGGACGTGCCCGCCGCCGCAGCCCTCGATGTGGAAGGCGTGGATGGTGCGGCCGTCCAGGACGCGCAGGGTGTCCTCGACGGACAGGCATTCGTTGAGGCCGTCCGAGTGCAGGGCGACCTGGACGTCGTGCTCCTCGGCGACGCGCAGCGCGGTGTCCAGGGCCCGGGTGTGCGCACCCATGTCCTCGTGCACCTTGAAGCCGGAGGCGCCGCCCTCGGCGAGGGCCTCGACCAGCGGGGCGGCGTCGGAGGACGAACCGCGGGCGAGGAAGCCGATGTTGACGGGCCAGGCGTCGAAGGCGTTGAACGCGTGCTTCAGCGCCCACGGGGAGTTGACGCCCACGCCCCAAACGGGGCCGAACTCCTGGCCGATGACGGTGGTGACGCCGGCGGCCAGCGAGGCCTCCATGATGCGCGGGGAGAGCAAGTGGACGTGGGTGTCCACGGCGCCGGCGGTGGCGATCAGGCCCTCGCCGGAGACGATGCTCGTGCCGGTGCCGACGACGACGTCCACGCCGTCGAGGGTGTCGGGGTTGCCGGCCCGGCCGATCGCGTGGATGCGGCCCTCGCGGATGCCGACGGAAACCTTCCTGATGCCGAGGACGGCGTCGATGACCAGCACGTTGCTGATGACGACGTCGCAGGTCTCCCGGACGGCGGCGGCCTTGAGGTGCAGGCCGTCGCGGGCCGTCTTGCCGAAGCCGGCCAGGAACTCGTCGCCCGGGGCCTGTGCGTCGTGCTCGACGCGGACGGTAAGCCCGGAGTCGCCGAGCCGGACCCGGTCCCCGGCGCGGGGGCCGAAGACGGCGGCGTACTCGTGCGGGTCGATGTGCCGGCTGCCGGGTGCGCAGTGGTCGCCGTGCTTGGTGGGCCTGCTCATGCGCTGGCTCCTTCCGGGCCGTTCGAGTGGCCGTGGGGGTCTTGGTCGACGTCGCCCCGGCCGTCGCCGCCTCGGCCGTAGCCGCCTCGGCCGTCGTCACCTCGGTCGTCGTCGCTCTGGTCGGCGCCGCCCTCGTCGGCGCGGGCGCCGAGGTAGCCGCAGGCCCGTGCCCTGGACAGCGCCTGAGCCTTGGCTCCGGGGGCGTCCAGCGGGCCGTCGACCAGCCCGGCGAAGCCGATGGCGATGCGGTCGCCGCCGATGGGGACGAGCCCGACCTCGGCCTCGCCGTGCGGGTCGAACCGCACGGACGAGCCCGCGGGGACGCACAGGCGCATGCCGTAGGCGGCGGCGCGGTCGAAGTCGAGGCGGGGGTTGGCCTCGAAGAAGTGGAAGTGGGAGGTGACGCTCACCGGGACGGGGGCGGTGTTGCGCACGTGCAGGCGTACCGCCGGCTCCGGCTGTGGGGACCCGGGGCCGGGCACGACCGCCCCGGGGGCGTCGTCGCCGAGGAGGACCGCGCCCCGGATCGGGGCCGGCACCACGGCGAGGCGGGAGCCGTCGTCGAAGACGGCCTCCACGTGCACCTCGGTGACCACGTCGGCCACGCCGGGCAGGACGTCGTCGGGACCGAGCACGCTGCGGGCCTCCTCGATGGCCTCCGCCAGGCGCTTCCCGTCGCGTGCGGCCTCGCAGACCGTGTCCGCGATGAGGGCGGTGGCTTCGGGGACGTTGAGCCTGAGGCCCCGGCCCCGCCGGGCCCGGGCCAGTTCCGCGGCGCTGCGCAGCAGCAGCCGGTCGCGCTCCGTAGGGGTCAGCCGCACGCCGATCCACCACCTTTGCAATCGAGGAGTTAGAGCATCACTCTAACCTCTTAATCGTTGCCCCGGAACGATTGACCTGAGGGCAAGGGGCAGGTCACATTGAATGGCGCTCAAACAATGTGCCACCACCCCCCGCCCTGCCAAGGGAGTCCCCCATGCCCATCGAACAGCGCGGAGTCGACACCATCCCCGAGGGGGAGCGGACGAGCAGTCCCCGCGACCTGATGTCGATCCTGCTCGGCTCCAATCTCTGCCTCGGCGTGATCGTGTTCGGCTGGCTGCCCCCGTCCTTCGGACTGGGCCTCGTACCGTCGGTCACCGCCATCGTGACCGGCACCCTCGCCGGCATCGCCTTCACCGCGCCGCTCGCCCTCGTATCCCTGCGCACGGCGACCAACCTCTCCACCTCCAGCGGCGCGCACTTCGGCGTACGCGGACGTCTCGTCGGCTCCGTCGTCGGCCTGCTGCTCTCCCTCGGCTACACGGCACTGACCCTGTGGATCGGCGGCGACGTGATGGCCGGCACCCTCTCCCGCCTCACCGGACTGCCGGACAGCGGCGCGACACGGACCCTGATGTACGGGGGGCTGGCCGTGTTCACCGTGGTCGCGGCGGTCTTCGGCTACCGGCTGCTGCTGCGCATGAGCAAGCTGCTCTCCCTCGGCATGGTCGTGCTGCTGGCCGTCGGCGTGTACGCGTACGCCCCCGGATTCACCACGGCCGCGCCGCCGGACACCCCCTACCTGCTGGGCTCCTTCTGGCCGACCTGGCTGCTCGCCGCCGTCGCGGCCGGGCTCAGCGGGCCCGTCGCCTTCATCACCCTGCTCGGCGACTACACCCGCTACATCTCCCCCGCCCGGCACGGGTCCCGCTCCGTGTACTGGTCCACCTGCCTCGGGCTGCTCGCCGGCCTGCTGGTACCGCAGCTCTTCGGCACGTACACCGCGCTCGCCGCCCGGGCCGGGGCCGACTACGCCGGGCCCCTCGTCGCCGCCGCGCCCTCGTGGTACCTGCTCCCGCTGCTGCTCGCGGCCGCGGCCGGGTCGATCGGCAACGCCGGGCTCATGCTCTACTCCATGGGCCTCGACCTCGACGCGATCGTGCCCCGGGCCACCCGCACCACGGCCACGCTGGTGGCCGCCGCCGTCGCCACCGCGTTCGTCTTCGTCGGCTCCTTCGAGTGGGACGTGCAGTCCGCGATGACCTCTTTCGTACTGCTGCTCACCGCGATCGGCACCCCCTGGGCCGTGATCACGCTGATCGGCTACCGGCGCTGCCGGGGCCGGTACGACGCCGAATCCCTCCAGGTGTTCAACCGCAGGGCCCGCGGCGGCGTCTATTGGTACAGCGGCGGGTGGAACCTCCGCGCCACCGCCTCTTGGGCGGCGGGTGCGGCGGTCGGACTGGCCGCGGTGTCGACCCCGCTGTACGAGGGCCCGCTGCTGGCCCTCACCGGCGGGGTGGACTGCAGCTTCATCTTGTCGGGGCTGGTCGGCGGTGCGGTGTACGCCGCGCTGACGGTCCGGCCCGAGGCGGCTCCGGCCGCCGGGACGGCGGCAAGGGCCGCGGTAGCGGCCGACTAGGACACGCAGGGCAGAAGGCAAACGGGGAGGCGCCGTGGAAGAGCTCGCGTACGTGGCGGGGAAGATCGTCAAGGGTGTGGCCGGCCTGGCCTACGCCTTCGGCGACGCGCTGGTGGGCCTCGGCCCGGACGGGACGAACGACGACCGCAAGAAGAAGCGGCGCGAGGGCGAGGCGGACGAGGAGCGCTGACCGTTCCCGGGGACTGAGCAGGAGTGGGTCCTGGTGCCAGGACCCGTGCTCAGCCGGGCGCCCCGAAGGGTGGCGGGTGTGTGGCCGCTCGCGTTCGCTCCGCGTCCGGCGCGCGGATCGTGTCGCGGTCCGGGGATGCGGGGGCGGGGTTCCCCACGCCCCGGCGCTGCCGGTGCGGCCCGAACGGACGAAGGCCCCCTGCGCATCGCGCGCAGGG